>CAIYPH010000149.1 GCA_903928045.1 uncultured Rhodospirillales bacterium | reverse complement strand
CGCACGTTCAGGGCCTCATAGTCCTTGCCCTGGTTGAATACGTGACCGAGCTTGTCCCCGGCGGCGTTCTGCGAGACCCCCTGGCCGAGATGCTGGCCAAGGCCCCAGACGATCATCGCCGCCTCGGTGTCGCTGTATTTCACGATCGGCAGCCCGCGCATGACGTTGAAGCCACGGCCGGTGCAAACCTCGCCCCACATGCGCCTGGCGAGTTCGGGCGCAAGCGTGGGCAGCGGAAAGTCATCGCGGGTCATGCTGTCGAGCGTGGCGCCGATGCGGCGGAGGTTCACCACCGCGGCGTCGATCTCGTCGATCCACCGTGGGGTGAGCTGGAACAGCCAGGAGGTGTCGGCCTCGACGTCGCTCCGCAGCCAGGCGCTGCGGGAGATGACAGGGGTCATGGGCGACGCTCCTCGTGTTTTCCATATTCTAGAAATATATATCTCATTTCAGAAAACCTATCGGGTCGCGATCCCCGGCGTCAAGCAACTCGTCACGTAGCGCTTGGCGACACCGGTGCCGGTACGCGAGAAGGGACCGTGGACAAGAGCTTTCTCAAAGGACTGGCGGCGCTCGACTTCCTCGCCCAGAGCGATGGGCCGGTGGGCGTGACCCAGCTTGCCCGCGCCATGGGCATTACGCCCTCCAACGCGCACCGGCTGTTGCAGGCCCTGGTCGCGACCGATTTCGCCAGGCCCGTCGGCCAGCGCGGCGGATACGAGGCCACCCTCAAGCTCTGGCGCCTCGGCGCCCGCACCGTCGCCAGGCTCGACGTCAAGGCCATCGCCGCCCCGCATCTCGCCCGCCTCATGGCCGAGGCAAAAGAGACCGCCAATCTGTCGGTGCTCGATGGTCGTTACATGGTCTATGTCGATCGCGTCGAGACCGACGTCTATTTTCGCGCCTATAACCAGATCGGTGGCCAGTATCCGCTGCATTGCACCGGTACCGGCAAGGTGTTGCTCGCATACGCCGACGCCGCGGTGCAGGCTTCAGTGAATGGCGATCTGCACCCCTTCACGCCTCGCACCATCACCAACCCGGCGGTCTTGGAGGCGGAACTCGCCCGCATTCGCAAAGAAGGGATTGCGACAACCCTGGCGGAATTCCGCGAAGGGATCGCGAGCGTGGCCGCGCCAGTCTTCGGCGCCCATGGTCGTGTCGTCGCCGCCCTCGGCGTCTCGGGTCCGGCTTCCCGGCTCAGGCCGACCAGGATGAAGGCTCTGCGTGCCATGGTCGCGGCAACGGCGGCCCAGGTATCCCGCCTTCTCGGCGCACCAGGCGCCAAGATGTAGAGGCGTTGCCGGCGGCTCTGCCGCGCGCTCAGGCGCCAGCCGTCAAATATCGATCCCGAGGCTCCGTCCCGTCCGGCGCACGAAGTCCCGCGCCTCGGGATATTCCTCGGGCTTGAGGTGCTCGAGCATCAGCGGCACGCCGGGGAGGCTGCGATCCAGGCTGCGCAGATAGGTGGCGTAGTCGAGCCCACCCTGGCCGGGGATGACCTCGTCGAAGTGGAGCGACAATTTGCCGCGCAGCGTGATGTCCTTCGCGTGCGCGCTGATGATCCAGGGGCCGAGGACGCTGACGCAGCGGTTGATCAGCTCGGTCGTGTCGTAGAACTGGCGTGGCGAGACGATCAGGTTCACTGGGTCCAGGTGCGCGGCGAAGGCTGGGCGGTCGATGGCGCGGATGAGGTCGCGATACACCTCGGGGCTATCGGGTAGCAGCCACTGCATCATCTCCAGCGTAAATTTCGCCCGCTTCGGCTTCACCGCATCGATGATCTCGCGCGCGGCCTCGACGAAGGCGTCGAAGCCCTTGCGGGCGAGGTTGTCGGGGTGCGGGCCATAGTCGGAATCATCGCCGAGGGTGCCGATATAGGTGATGGCGCACCGGGCACCGACCTCGTCGGCCACCGCCAGGCGCTCGGCCACGCGGGCGCGGGCGGCCTTGCGGGCGGCCGGGTCGGGCATCACCACCCCGCCCCAGGCGGCAACTTCGGCGATTTCCACGTCCGCCGCGGCGAAGGCATCGCGGATCGCCTGAATACGGTCGGTGTCGTTGATCGACACCTCCGGGCAATAGGCCGCGCGATAGCCGAAGGCGACATGGGCGCGGGCGATGTCGCCGGGATCCTCCGAGGCGACGGGAACGCCATATCCACCAAGTCTGATCATTGTCCGGCATACTCCTCGGATGGGGGCAGGGTCGCGCGCAGGCGGGCGATCAGCGAGTCCTGCGGGATGGTCTCGAGCGGCAGGTGCACGCGGCGGCGCTCAAGGCTGCTGATGTAGAGCGCCATGGTCGCCTCGAAGCCGTGATAGGTGATGTCGCCGTTGCAGCTATGGCTGGTGTTGCTGCCATCGAGCCATTCGGCGAGTTCGCGGATGTAGAGCGGCTGCTCGTAACCGGGGTCGAAGTTGCCGGGCCCGCTCAGCACCTCGCCGCCGGAGGAGCGCGTCACCGCCTGCCAGCCATTCCCGGTGACGACGCGGGCGTAGCCGTGGGTGCCGTGGATGGTGATGGAGCTGTCGGTCCAGAACGGCAGGGTGCCGAGCTTGTTGTCACCGGGCACGAAATGCGGCGCATGCGCCCCGCATTCGATGACGCCGCGCACGCCGTTGGCGAATTCCATGGTGCCGAATACGAAGTCGGCGGAGGGGTGGGTGTCGGCGAGCATGCCGGTGCCCTCGGCATGGCCGCTGATCCAGCTGACCGGGCTGAAATTGTTGAACCATAGCATGTAGTGCATCAAATGGGTGCCGAGCTGGCTGAGCCAGGCGCGCGCGGTGGCGTGGATCTTGGTTACCTCGCCGATCTCGCCGGCATCGACGATTTCCTTCACGCGCTGGAAATGGGGGCCGTATTTCTGCTGGTGCGAGATGACGACCTTGGCGCCGGCGGCCTGGCACAGCGCATGGATGCGGTTGGCCTCGGCCAGTTCGGTCGCCATCGGCTTCTCGAAGGCGAGCACGCGCACGCCGTGACGCAGCGCGAGTTCCACCAGCGAAAGCCGCACCTCCGGCAGAGTGGCGAAGCAGAACACGTCCGGCCGCTCCTGGATCAGCATCTCCTCGGCATCGGCATAGGTGCGCGGGATGTTGTGCCGGGTGGCGAAGTCGGCGAGGCGCGCCGGGTCGACGTCACAGCAGGCGACGAGGTCGAAGCGGGCGCTGTTCGCCTGGAAGCCCTGGGCGTGGAACATCCCGCGCCGGCCGCAGCCGACGATGACGGTCTTATAGCGGCTCATCGCATTTTCCAGTTTGCCTCTTGAGGGTAGAACGTCAGCGGATCGTAGAATAAGAGAGGAGACGCCAAATGGGCGGAACGCTCAATATCGGCCTGATCGGCTGCGGATTTATGGGCCGCGCGCATAGCAACGCCTTTCGCCAGGCGCCGCGCTTCTTCCCCTCCAGCCGCACCCCTGTGCTGCGCGCGGTCTGCGCGCGCAACCGGGCGAGCGCCGAGGCTTTCGCCGCCACTTGGGGCTACGAAAGCGTGGAGACCGACTGGCGCGCTTTGGTGGCGCGGCCGGATATCGACCTCATCGACATCGCCAGCCCTAACGACACCCATGCCGAAATCGCCATCGCCGCCGCAGCGGCCGGCAAGATGGTGGCCTGCGAAAAGCCGCTCGGCCGCAACGCCGCGGAGGCGGCACGCATGGCGGAGGCGGTGGCGCGCGCGGGCGTCGCCAACATGGTGTGGTACAATTATCGCCGCGTCCCCGCCGTCTCGCTGGCGCGGCGGATCATCGAGGAGGGGCGGCTCGGGCAGATCTTCCACTACCGCGCCAAATTCCTGCAGGACTGGACCATCAGCCGCGATCTGCCGCAGGGCGGCGCCGGGCTGTGGCGGCTCGACGAATCCGTCGCCGGTAGCGGTGTCACCGGCGACCTGCTGGCCCATTGCATCGATACCGCGCTGTGGCTGAACGGCCCGATCGCCGATGTCTCGGCGATGACTGAAACCTTCATCCGTGAACGCACCCACACGCTCACCGGCGCCGCGGCTCCGGTCACCATCGACGATGCCAGCGCCTTTCTCGCCCGCTTCGCCAACGGATCGCTGGCGACCTTCGAGGCGACGCGCTACGCCCGGGGCCACAAGGCGCTCTACACGCTGGAGATCAACGGCGAGCACGGCTCGATTGCCTGGGACCTGCACGACCTGCACCGGCTGCAATTCTTCGACCATCGCGACGAGGGCGCGTTGCGCGGTTGGCGGTCGATCCATGTCACCGATGGCGATCACCCCTATATGGACCGCTGGTGGGTGCCGGGGTTGCAGATCGGCTACGAGCACAGCTTCGTCCACCAGGTCGCTGACTTCCTGCGCGGCCTCGACGAGGGGCGCGCGCTGGTGCCGGATTTCCGCGACGGGCTGGCGACCGATCTGGTGACCGACGCGGTGCTGGCCTCGGCGCGGGAGCGGCGCTGGGTGACCGTGACGGAGTGACGCGTCACAGCGCGGCGGGGGCGTCGCGCCAGTCGATCGTCACCCCGTTGAGGGCGTTGCGCGCCGGGGTGAACAGGCTTTGATAGAGCGGCTCGACCTCACGCCAGGAGACAACGTGGTCGATCAGCGGGCGCAGGGCGAGCGCGCCGGAGGCCAGCAGCCGCAGCACGCCCTCGCGCACCGGCGGCTTGCCGATGAAGAAGGGGAAAACGGCACGCAGTTCCCGGCGATGTGCGGCGTCGAAGGGAAACTGCATTATGCCGGGGTGGTAGCCGAGGAAGGCGAAGCGGCCGCCATAGGTGGTGCAGCGGAGCGAGTCCTCCAGCACCGCATCGGCGCCAGTGGTCTCGATGACGACGTCGAAGCCTTTGGGGAAGCGCGCCGCGGTCTGCTTTTCGATGGGTCCCTGTCCGGCATCGAGCGCCCAGTCGGCGCAATGGGCGGCGGACAGGGCGAGCCGGGTGGGCGAGAGGTCGGAGGCGGCGACGAAGGCGCCGCGCAGGCGGGCGAGTTGGGCGGTGGCCTGGCCGATCAGGCCCTGGCCGATGACCAGCACGGAATCGCCGGTGCGGACATCCAGCAAGTCGAGCGCATTGGCGCCGACCGAGGGTTGCACGAAGAGGCTGGCGAGCAGGCATTCCGCCGGGCCGCCGAGCTTGTGCACCAGTTCGGGCGTGGTCGCCGCATAGGCGCCGTGCGAGCCGGTGCGGTTGAAGAAGGCGATATGGTCGCCGATCGCCAAGCCCTGCACGTTGCGGCCGAGCGCGACGATCTCGCCGGCGGCCTGGTAGCCCGGCACGAAGGGGACGGGTTTGGGGCCGAGCGTGCCGGTGCCAAGCAGCATCTCGGTGCCGATGCTGATGCCGGAGTAGTGGACGCGGGCGAGCACGGTGTCGTCCCCGACCTCCGGCAGCGGCGCCCGGGTGAGCGCGACGCGGCCGTACTGCTCGATGACCAGCGCATCCATGGTGGCGGTGTTGGACATGGTGGCGTCCTCAGTCGTAGCTGCCGGCGGCGGCAACCGAGTGGTGGGGGGTGTAGCCGAGGTCGGCGGCGATGGCGGCCGAAGCGTAGACCGGCGGACAGGCGGCACCCGGCCGGTCAAACGGCGACAAATCGCGCCCAGTGAGTCGGTCGCCGCCCTTGGCGCGCAGCACGTCAGCGACATTGTCGGTGCAGCGGATATCGGGGGCGACGAGGTTATAGACCCGCGAACCCGGCCGCGCGGGCGCATCGAGGGCGGCGCGGAGGCCACCCACCATGTCGGCGACGGCGACATAGCCGAAATAGAGGTACGGCATCGCCGGCGGCGCTGCGAGGGATAGGCGCGGCACGTGGCCGCGCTGGCGCTGCACCCGCTCGGCGGCGAGGCCGAAGCGGAGATTGACGAACATCGCATCCGGCAGCAGGCGGGCGAAATAGTCGGCCACGTCCTCGGCCATCGCCTTGGACAGCCCGTAGGCGTCGCGCGCGAGACTGGGGTGGCGGTCCGCCAGCGGCAGGCTCTGTGGCACGAACTCCGGATGCAGGCAGCCGACGGCGGCGATGGAACTGGCCATCACGAAGCGCCGGCAGCCGCGATCGGCGAGGTAGCGCAGCATGCGGCGGGTGCCGAGCACGTTGACGGCGAGACCGGCCTCCTCGGTGGTGCCGCCAACCTCGGCGGCGAGATGGATGACGGCATCGATGCGATGGCCATCCAGCCGCCGCAGGTCCTCGAAAGAGCCGAACTCGCCGGCCACCGAATGGTGTGCGCCCTCGACCGGCCGGCGCGAGATGGCGATCACCTCGTGGTCACGCGCGAGGCCGGGGATGAGCTGGCCGGCGACGAAGCCGCTGGCACCGGTAACGAGGACGGTGCTCACGGTGTCGGCCGGTCGAGGAACAGCTCGATCACCGGCAGCGGGCCGGGGGGCTGGATCGGCACTTCCAGCATCAGCGTGTCCGGCCCCCAGAGGTGGTCTTCCTGCATCATGTGGAAGCGCTTAGCCCGGCGGATCTCCGAGGCGTCATTGAGCAGCTGGGCGTATTGCACGCGCTGGCCGAGCCCCTCGAGGCGGAGATATTTGCGCGGCCAGGTCTGCACATGGACGTAGAGCCGGTTGCCGCTCTGGGTGTAGCGGCAGCCATCCGGCGCCTTGAAGGCGCTGGGGCCGCAGCCATGGATGGCGCGGGCATGCACATCCATCCACTCGGCGACGCCATCGAGGATGCGGATGGTGCCGGCATCCATGCGGCCGCGACCATTAGGCCCGATGTTGAGCAGCACATTGCCACCGGAGGCAACGCTGTCGACCAGCGTGCGCAGGATCATTTCCGGGCTTTTCCAGTTGCGATCCTCGCGATTGTAGATCCACGTATCGGTCAGCGTGAGGCAGGCCTCCCACGGCATCGCCTCCTGGCCCTTGGCCGGGGGCTGGTACTGCTCGCAGGTGCGGAAATCGGCGTCGTAGTCGGCGCGGTCATTGATCAGGATGCCCGGTGACAGTTCGCGCACGAGGGCGCAAAGGGCGGGCGAATCCCAGTCGTCACGCCCCTTGCCGACCCAGTGATCGGCCGGCCAGCCGGCGACTTTCGGCTTTTCCGGATCGGCGTAGGAGAAGTCGAACCACATGATGTCGATCTTGCCGAACCAGGTCAGCAGTTCGCGCAAATGGCCGAACATGTACTCCCGGTAGAGCGCCATGTCGCGCGTTTGGGCGCGGAATGCCGGGTCGTTGCGCATGGGGTGGAGGAAATCGAGCGGGAATTGCGGGTGGTTCCAGTCGAACAGCGAATAGTAGAAGCCGACCTTCAGCCCGTGCCGCCGGCAGGCCTCGACGAAGGGGCCGACCAGATCGCGCCCGGCCGGGGTGTTGGTCGCCTTGTATTCGGACAGCTTCGTGTCCCACAGGCAGAATCCGTCATGATGCTTGGTGGTCAGCACCGCGTATTTCATCCCGGCCCGCTTGGCGGCGGCAATCCAGCGATCGGGGTCGTAGAGGTCGGGCTCGAAGTGGTCGATGTATTTCTGGTAGTCGCCGTCCAGGATCGGGTCGCGGTAGCGCGCCCAGGAGACCTCGCCGGGGTGCAGCGCGCCCGGCCCCCAATGGATGAACATGCCGAAGCGGTCATGGGTGAACCAGCCGGTGTCGGCGGGCGGATTTGTCGGGGTCATCGCAGTCTCCGTCGCAATATCGGGTGTGGCGCGCTCATGCCTGGCCCAGGGCCTCGCCACCGTCGGGGTCGAAGAAAAGGAGGGCGGAGGCATCGAGCGCCAACGCCAGCGTTTCGCCCGGTGTCACGCGGCGCTTCGGCGTTACCCGGGCCATGAAGCGGGCCCGCGCCTCGGATATCAGCGCCGCGTCGCTGCCCTCGGCGGCGGCGGCGATCTGCTCGGCCTCCACCCGCGGGGCGTCGAGGGTGAAGCCGACATAGGAGTCCGCGCCCTGGGCCTCGACGATCTCGGCGGTGATGTCGAGGCGTGGCAGGCCGGGCGGCGCGAACTCGGCGGCCTCGAAGGCTTCCGGGCGGATACCGACGATCACCCGCCGTCCGGCAGGGACCAGACCGGGCGGCAAGGGGCAGGCGATCCGCCAGCCGGCGAATGACAACCCATCCGCCTCCAGCCGCGCCTCGATCAGATTGATCGCCGGCGCCCCGATAAAGGCCGCGACGAAGAGGTTGCGCGGCCGGCGGTAGAGGTCCTCGGGCGGGCCGACCTGCATGATTTCGCCGTCGCGCATCACGGCGACGCGGTGGCCGAGCGTCATCGCCTCCACCTGGTCATGCGTGACATAGACGGTGGTGACGGCCAGCCGGTTGTGCAGCCGCGCCAATTCGCCGCGCATGCCGACGCGCAACTTGGCATCGAGGTTGGAGAGCGGCTCATCCATCAGGAACACCGCTGGCTCGCGCACGATCGCCCGGCCGATCGCCACCCGCTGGCGCTGCCCGCCGGAGAGCTGGTTCGGCCGGCGGTCTAGCAGGCGTTCGAGGCCGAGCATGCCGGCGACCGTCTCGATCCGGGTCTTCGCCTCCGCCTTGGCGACGCCGCGCACCTTGAGCGCGTAGCCGAGGTTTTCGCGAACGGACATATGCGGATAGAGCGCGTAGTTCTGGAACACCATGGCGATGTCGCGCGTCTGCGGCGGCACGCGAGTGACGTCACGCTCGCCGATTTGGATACTGCCCGAGGTGACCTCCTCGAGCCCGGCGATCATGCGCAGTAGCGTGGTTTTGCCGCAGCCGGAGGGGCCGACGAGCACCATGAACTCGCCGGTCTCGATGGTCAGGTCGATGCTGCGTACGGCGAAATGGCCGTTGTCGTAGCGCTTGCCGACGCGGCTGAGGGTGATGCGGCTCACTTGATGCCTCCGGAGAAGCCGCGCGCGACGTGGCGTTGCAGGAAGACGAACACCGCCATCGCCGGCGCGCTGGCGATCACCACGCCGGCGAAGATCGGCCCCCAGGCGGTGGCGTATTCACCCACCAGGGAAAAGATCGCCACCGGCAGGGTCTGCTGGCCGCTGCCGAGCAGGAAGATGACGGGGGTGAAGAAGTCGTTCCAGATATGGATGCCCTGGATCACCACCACCGTGGCGGTGACCGGGCGGACCAGCGGCATCACCACGTCCCAGAAGACCCGCAGGCGCGAGGCACCGTCCATCAGCGCGGCCTCCTCGTAGTCGGTCGGCAGGGCGCGGATGAAGGTGGTGTAGAGAAAGATGGTCAGCGGCGCGAGCAGGCCGGCATAGATCAGGATCATGCCGCCGGCACTGCCGACCAGGCCAAGCCCGCGGGCAAGCTGGAACAGCGGCACGATGCCGAGTTGCTGCGGCACGGTGAGGCCGATGAGGAACAACACGAACAGCCAATCCGCGAGGCGGCTCTTGCGGCGCGCAAGCACGTAGCCACCGAGCGCCCCGGTGACGACGAGCAACACCACGCCGACCGCGGTGATCAGGATGCTGTTGCCAAAGGCCGGTGCCAGCGAGGCGTTGCCGCTGGTGGCGCTGGTTTGCCACGCCCGCGCGAAATTGCCGCTGAACAGGCTGGATGGCAGCGCGAAGGGTGCCCGCGCGCCCTCGGCCTCGGTTTTCAGTGCGAGGCTGACGATGAGGTAGAGCGGGAAGGCGTAGACGGCGGCGAAACCGGTCAGGCAAATCTGCCCGAAGCTGCGGGCGAAATTGAGATTGCGCGTCATGCCGGCATCTCCCGGCTGCGCAGCGCGGTGAGCTGGATCACCGCGGCGACGGCCACCAGCACTGTCAGCACCACCGCGAGCGCGGTGCTATAGGCGAAGGCGCCGAAGGTGAAGGCCTGACGGTAGATCATCAGCGCCACCGTCTGGGTGGCATAGCCCGGTCCGCCGGCCGTCATCACCAGGATCTGGTCAAACAGTTTCAACCCGCCGATGAACGGGAGCAGCACGTTGACGGTGATGGCCGGTGCGAGCAGCGGCAGGGTGATGTCACGGAAGCGGCGCAGCGCGCCGGAGCCATCGATCGCCGCGGCCTCGTGCAGTTCGGGCGCGATCGCCTGCAGGCCGGCGATGTAGATCACCATGGTGATGCCGACGAACTGCCAGACGACGGTGAGCGCCACGCTCCAGATCGCGGTGTCCGCAAGGCCGAGCCAGGGCCGGCGCAGCGCATCGAGGTGCACCGCCGACAATATGGCATTCAACGCGCCTTCCGGCGAATAGATGTATTGCCAGATCACGCCGACGACAACCGGGGCGAGCAGCGCCGGCGCCAGGAATAGCGGCCGCAGCACGCTGTTCAGCCGGGTGCGCCGATTGAGGGCAAGCGCCAGCGACAGGCCGAGCATGTTCTGGATCAGCGTCGTCGACAGCGCCAACACCACCGTATTGCCGAGCGAGGAGACCGCCTCGTCGTCAATCATCACGGCACGAAAGTTGGCCAGGCCGATCCAGCGAAACGCGCCGATGCCGCTCCAATCGGTGAAGGCGTAGAGCGCGCCGGCCAGGCTCGGATAGATCACCACCAGGCCATAGAGGCCGAGCGGCAGCGCGACGAACCACCAGGGCACCTGCAGCGCCCGCCGAATGCCGGCCGGGGAGGGAGCGACCGCGGTCATTCCCCCCTCGTTCGTCTTGCCGCGATCACGGTCGTGGTCGCGCCGTCAGCTCACTGCGCGCCCAGCGCATAGGCGTCATCGAGGCGCTTGAGCAAAGCCTCGATTGTGGTCTGCCCAGCGAAGAGCTGCTGAACGCCGGCCATGTAGACGGGCTGGATGCGGGCATTCGGCCAGGCGCGATCGAGATAGAGCACGGTGCGCTTGGCAACCAGCAACTCGCGGATCGCCTCGGAATTGCCGGGTGTCTGCGGCGCGGCGTCGATATCGGCGCCGGCAAGCTGAGCGGCCGCGAGCGCCCAGGCACGGTTGACCTCGGGACGCTGGAGATAGGCGATGAACTTCTTCGCCGCCGCCTTGTTCTTGGATTGCGAGCTGACGCCGTAGCCCGGGGTCGGCCCGAGCGGCAGGCGCACCTTGGCGGCGTCGGTATTGCCGGGGAACGGGGCCTGGATGATCTTGGCGTCCGGATTGTACTTCATGATCAGCGGCAGGTAGTTGATCACGCCGACATAGAGCCCGGCCTTGCCGCCGGCGACCTGGCGCAGCGCGTCGTCGTTGGAGTTGCCCGACGCGTCCTTGGAGAAGCAGCCATGGTCGCGCATCTGGAGATACATCTCCATCGAGGCACGATAGCCGCTGCTGAAGCTGGCCTTCCCGGAAGCCTGGTCTTCGGCGAAGCGGGCATTGTCGGCGAACGCGGTCGAGGCGGCGAGCGCGTAGCCGGGGAACAGGACCGGCAGCTGCTCCTTGAGCCCGAACGCCATCGGGATGGTCGTCGCCTTGGCCTTGTCGCAGAAGGACAGCAGGTCGGCGAAGTTGCGTGGGACCGTGGCGCCGACGCTCTTCATCACCTCGTCGTTCGCGTACATCGCAATGTAGGAATAGCCGGTCGGCAGGACATAGCCCGTGTCCTGGAAGGTGACGGACTGGATGAACGAGGGCGAAACCGTCTTGGCCCACGCCTCGCCACTGAGATCCTCAAGCAGGCCGGCACGGGCGAGTTGCTTGACGGCGATCGCCGAGCCGTCGCCGGGATAGACCATCGGGATGTCCGGCGCGTTGCCGGTGGTGAAGAGGGCACGGATCGACTGCGGCTCGGCGGTGTAGGACGCTTTGATGGTGATATCTGGGTTTTCCTTCTGGAACCCTGCGATCGCCTGCTCGTTGGCCGCCTGGTAGGAGCCGAGGAACATCAGCGTCAGCGTCGTTCCCTGCGCATTCGCCGTAGCCGCACCGCTGATGGTCGCCACGGCAAGCGCCGCCGCGCCGACGACCCGTCGCCAAGATGGGTTGTGCTGCGCCCTCATGTGATTGCCCTCCCGAGCCGTCGTTATGGTTGCGCCAGCCCGCGGCCGGCTGGTGCGCAGCCTGGGCAGCGGCCCGCGGCCTGTCAAGGTTGTCTTCCATATATGAGCAGATTATTCATATAAGACAGCAGAGGCCAGAGGGAGCGTCCGGGTGCCGGCAGGGGCAAAGCAGCGGGTGGCGAGCCGCACGACGTGTCGGCCACAGGACTCCGACGAGCCCCCTGATCGCTACCGCGCGCCCGCGCTCGACAAGGGCCTCGACATCATCGAGTTGCTCGCAGCGAGTGACCTCCCGATGACCCAAGCGGAAATCTGCAAGGCTCTCGGCCGCTCGCCGAACGAGATCTACCGGATGCTCGATCGCCTGGTGCGCCGCGTATATGTGAGCCGCACGGCTGACCAGTACGAACTGACCCTCAAGCTGTTCGCGCTCGCCCACCTGCAGGCCCCGACGCGTCGACTGGTATCGCTCGCCACGCCGCTCATGCGCGACTTCTGCCGCCGGGCGGAGCAGTCCTCGCATCTTGCCATCTACGGCCAGGGTCATGTTCTCGTGGTCGCCCAGATCGATTCGCCGACCTACTGGGGCCTGTCGATCCGGGTTGGCTCGCGTATCGGGCTTTTCAACACGGGGTCTGGCCACGTGCTGCTCGCCTTCGCCGGCCCTGCGGAGCGCGACATGATGATCGCCGAACATGAGATGGTGCCCGGCGAGCGGATCCCGTCGGACCTGGCGACGCGCCTGGAAGAGGTGCGCCGCCAGGGGCACGAGCGCATGGAGAGCCAGCAGACCGCTGGCGTCGTCAATCTCTCGTTACCGATCCTTGGCCCGAAAGGCGCCGCCATCGCGGCCTTTACCGTCCCCTACATGCCGAGGATCGACGGCCTCGACGCCCCTGACCTGCCTAGCGTGCTCGATCTTATGCAGCAGGTCGCGCGCGAACTGTCGCAGGCCTCCGGCGTGGTCGCAGAACCGGCAGCCCCCGAGATCGAACCGCGCCGAGGAGCCCGGACATGAGGATCGTCGATACGCACTGCCACCTGATCTACCGCGACCGGCTGCACTACCCATGGTTGGCTGATGTTCCGGCCCTCGATCGCGACTTCACGCTCGACGACTACCTGCCGCAGGCCCGCGCGGCGGGGATCACCGACATCCTGCACATGGAGGTGGACGTCGCCGAGGCCGACCTCGCCGCGGAGGCGGACTTCACTGCCACCATCGGTCGGGGCGTGGTCGGAACCATCTCCGGCTGCCGGCCGGAGAGCGAGGGGTTTGCCGCCCATGTCGAGCGGGTGACGCAGGACGCGCGGGTACGTGGCTTCCGCCGCGTGCTGCACACGCAGCCCGACGACATCGCCGAGACGCCGCTGTTCGAGGCCAACCTGCGCCGCCTGTCCGGCACCGGGCTCACCTTCGACTTCTGCGTCCTGCCGCGGCAGATCCCGATGGCACTCCGCCTCGCCCGCGCCTGCCCCGAAGTGCAGTTTGTGCTCGACCATTGCGGCGTCCCCAAAGTGAAGGACGGTGAGATGACGCCTTGGTGCGAAAACGTCAGCGCCATCGCCGCCCTGCCCAACGTCGCCTGCAAGCTGTCGGGCATCGTCGCCTACGCCGATCCCGCCGGCTGGACCGTCGAGCATTTGCGCCCCTATGCCGACCATGTGCTCGACTGTTTCGGCGCGGACCGCGTGGTCTGGGGCAGCGACTGGCCGGTCTGCACCCTGACCGCCGACCTCGGCCGCTGGATGGCGGCGACGCAGACCTTGCTGTCCGGCGCCTCCGAGGCGGAGCAGGCACGCGTGATGGGGCTCAACGCGCTACGCATCTACAGGCTGACATGATCGACTTCCGCTGAAAGGACGCTCCGATGCAACGCATGGGCATGTGCATCCGGCTCGATGCCGCCAAGGTCGACGAATATAAGCGCCTGCATGCCGCGGTATGGCCCGGCGTGCTGGCCATGATCACCGCCTGCGACATCCGCAACTACAGCATCTTCCTCAAGGAGCCGGAGAACATCCTGTTCGGCTACTGGGAGTATCACGGCACTGACTTCGCCGCCGACGCGGCAAAGATGGCGGCCGACGCCACCACGCGCGAATGGTGGGCGGTGTGCGAGCCGTGCCAGCGTCCGTTCGACACCCGCAAGCCTGGCGAGTGGTGGTCGATGATGGACGAGGTCTTCCACCTCGACTGAGCCCGCCCCAAGTCGTCCCGGAGTTCCCCCCATGGCCCGCATCGAACGTGTCGAAATCCTCATGGTAGACCTCAAACCCAAGGTCGTCCGCACCGACGCCATCCAGTCCTTCGTCTCCCAGGAGACGCCGATGGTCCGCATCACCGACAGCGATGGCGCCGTCGGCACCGGCTACACCTACACCATCGGCACCGGCGGCCATTCCGTCATCGAACTCCTCGCCCGCACCCTCTGCCCCCGCCTGATCGGCCGCGACGCCGACATGATCGAGCAGATCTGGAAGGACCTGCTCTTCGCCACCCACGCCACCGCCGTCGGCGCCATCACCTCGCTCGCCCTCTGCGCCATCGACACCGCGCTGTGGGACCTGCGCTGCCGGCGCATCGACCTGCCGCTGCACAAGGCGGCCGGGGGCGCGCAGGAGAGCGTGCCGATGTACACGACCGAGGGCGGCTGGCTGCACATCGACACGCCCGCCCTGATCGAGGACGCGCTGCGCGCTAAGGCCGCCGGCTTCGGCGGCTGCAAGATCAAGGTCGGCCGCCGTCCGCACGAGGACGTGGCCCGCCTTTCCGCCGTCCGCGACGCAGTCGGCCCCGGCTTCGAGATCATGACCGACGCCAACCAGGCCTTCACGGTCGATGACGCCATCCGCCGCGCCCGGCTCTACACGCCCATCGACATCGCCTGGTTCGAGGAGCCCATGCCGGCCGAAGACCTCGGCGGCCACGTCCGCCTCGCCGCATCCACCACGATCCCCGTCGCCGTCGGCGAGAGCATCTACTCGGTCAGCCATTTCCGCGAATATCTCCAGCGCCAGGCATGCTCCATCGTCCAGCCCGACGTCGCGCGCATCGGCGGCATCACCCCCTGGCTGAAGGTCGCGCACATCGCGGAGGGCTTCAACATCCCCGTGTGCCCGCACTTCCTGATGGAACTGCATGTGGCGCTGACCGCCGCGGTGCCGAACGGCCGCTGGGTCGAATACATCCCACAGCTCGACGACCTCACCAGCACCGGCATGACCATGCGCGACGGCCGCGCCGTGCCGTCACATGAACCCGGCCTCGGCATCGCCTGGGACTGGGAGCGGATCAACCATCAGCGCATCGAGGGAACGACGCGGTTAATCGGCTGAGCTGTGTTGTGCCAAGTCCGCCCCAAGATCAGACTTGGCCTCATTCGACAATGCGGCTACTCCGCGGCGCTCTGAGAAGAAGACCGTTCGCGGTAGGGATGGCCATTGCTGGCCACCCCCGCACAGATCCGGGCAAGCGCCACTAACGCACTCGGCTCCCACCTCGGGTGTTGGACGATGAAGCGTTGCTGCGAATAGTCATCCCTGTTCCCCGAATGGCACCGAAGGCGTCCCTGGCGGGGCAAGTCGCCCCCAGTGCGGCATCGGCCGCCACGGCGAAACGCCATATTCATGTTGCCGAAGGGCGCCTTGAGCGGGGTCCTGACGGTGGCATCGCACGATATCGTGTCTCTGGGGGCCTGCCGGCCCCCAGAGACTGTTTGGTTTTCGGCACCTTTCCCTACACCACCACCCTTCTGCGAATCCGCTCTCCGGTGGGTTCG
>CAIYPH010000148.1 GCA_903928045.1 uncultured Rhodospirillales bacterium | reverse complement strand
CGTTTCTCCGTCGCCGGCACCGATCGCGGCATCGGCCTGATGGACCTCGCCGCCACCCTGCGCGCCCGCGGCCAAGGCAGCGCGCTCGATGTCGGTCTGGTCTTCCCCGGCGTGCCCAGCGCCTTCCCCAACGGCGTGCATATCGCCGAAGTCGAGGTCGATCCCGAAACCGGCGTCACCGCCGTCGTTCGCTACGCCATGGCCAATGACTTCGGCGTGGTGGTCAACCCGCTCCTGGTCGCCGGTCAGGCCCATGGCGGCATCGTGCAAGGCATCGGCCAGGCGCTCACCGAGCGCGTCGCCTACGACGAAGCCGGCCAGCCCATCAGCGCGAGTTTCCTCGACTACGCCCTCCCCCGCGCCGACGAAATCCCCGACATCACCTGGGTCAGCCACGAAGTCCCCGCCCTCACCAACCCCCTCGGCGCCAAAGGTTGCGGCGAGGCCGGCTGCGCCGGCGCCCTCCCCGCCGTGATGAACGCCCTCAACCACGCCCTCGCCACCGCCAACACCGGCCCCGTCGAAATGCCCGCCACCCCCGAGGTGGTCTGGCGCGCATTGCGGGGCGTGAGCGGCTGAAGAAGGCCAGGGGCGCTGCCCTTGGACCCCGCTGGGGGATCATCCCCCAGACCCCATCCACTTAAGAGGGTGAGAAGAAGAGAGGGGGCCTGCTCCGTGGTTGCCACCACCGAGTAGGCCCCCTCTCTTCTTCTCACCATTCCTTCAATGAATGAGGTCCAGGGGCTCGGCCCCTGGCGGGGGTCGAGGGGGCAGCGCCCCTCGCCTTCCTTAGGCCGCCTAAGCCCGCACCGCGTGCAGACAGCCTCGCAGGAAGGCGCCGGCGTGGGCGAGGTCGGGGTCTTCGTTGTGGGTGGGGGGACGCCATTGGGCCAGGGGGGTGGAGAGGCGCATATCGGTGCGGCGGAAGGGTTCGAGGGTGATGGGGCCGGAGTAGGTGATGTCGGCGAGGGCGCGGCAGATTGCGGGCCAGTCGATATGGCCGGTGCCGAGGAAGCCGCGGTGGTTTTCGTTGGCCTGGAAGTGGACGAGGTGGCGGCCGGTGGCGCGGATGGCTTGCGGCAGGTCGTCGTCCTCCATGTTCATGTGGAAGGTGTCGAGCATCACGCCGACGGCGGGGCGATCGACCATGGTGACGAGGTCCACCGCTTGCGCGGCGGTGTTGCAGAAATCGGTCTCGAAGCGGTTGAGCGGTTCGACGGCCAGCGTGATCCCATGCGCGGCGGCGTAGGTGCCCGCGGTTTGCAGCCCGGTGACCACGCGGGCGACGCGGGCTTCGCGCTGGTCTTCGGTGATGGGATGGGGCGGCCGTCCCGCGAAGACCAGCGGCGTGCCGTAGAGCGGGCCGCCGACGATGGTGGCGCCCATGGCGACGGCGATTTCGACGCAGCGGTGGAGATAGGCGACGCCGGCTTCGTGCGCGGCGGCATCGTCGGAGGCTAGGTCGCGCTGCAGGTTCACCCGGGCCGCGAGCGCGATGAACAGCCCGGCATCCGCTGCGGCGCGGCCGGCTTCGGCCGGGTCCATCTCGCCGCCCTCGGGCACCAGCAATTCGACGAAATCCATGCCGGCTTGCTTCATGCGGGTGAAGAGCGGGAAGTGCTCCTTCCCGAAGGGTCGCGCGTAGGACATCGAGATCACGCCGACGGCTGGGCGTTTCCACATGGCATTCATCCTTTGACCGCGCCGCCGGTGAGCCCGCCGACCAGCCGTTTCTGGGCGAAGAGGAAGAGGAAGGTCGCCGGCAGGGAGACGAGCGTGCCGCCTGCCATCAACAGCCCCCATTGGATCTGGTTTTCGCCGATGAACAGCTGCAGCGCCACCGTCACCGTGCGCACCTCGCGGCCCGCCAACATCAGCGCGAAGAGGTATTCGTTCCACGACGCGATGAACATGTAGATGCCCACCGCCACCACCCCCGGTATCGCCAGCGGCAGCACCACGCGGATCAAGGCCTGCATGCGGGTGGCGCCATCGATCATCGCGGCCTGGTCAAGCTCCTGCGGGATGCCCTCGAAGTAGCTGGTGAGCAGCCAGATCGAGAACGGCAAAGTGAAGGTGCCGTGGCCGATGATGAGGGCGAAATAGGTGTCGAGCAGCCCGTACTGCCGCATCAGGATGAACAGCGGCAGGATCAGCATGACCACCGGGAACATGTTGATGACCAGGAACTGCGCTCGCAGGTAATTGCGAAACCGGAAGCGAAACCGCGAGAAGGCGTAGGCCGCCGGCACTGCCAGGGCGAGGCCGAGCGATACCGCCCCGGTGGCGACGATCAGGCTATCCAGCAGACTCTGGCCGAAACTGGTGCGGCTCAACAGCGTGATGTGGTGCACCAGCGTCAACGTCTGCGGCATCAGCAGGATCGGCGAGGTCGTCAATTCCCGCTCCGGCCGGATCGAGGACAGCATCATCCACAGCCACGGCAGCAGCGCGAACGCCACCATCACCGCCACCGGGATCTCGGTGCCGACGAACAGCCGCAGCCGCCCCTTGCGCTGTCTCATGCCTCCCGCCTCCGCCACAGCATGATGCCGACGATGCCGAGCAGGACCAGCGTCAGGATCACCGCCAGCGCCGAACCCTGCCCGTAATTCCCGCCGGACCAGGCGGTGAGAAAGGCGTGCAACGGCAGCGTCTGCGTCGCCGTCCCCGGCCCGCCCCCGGTCATCACCAGGATCAGATCCAGCGAATTGGCCACCCAAATCATCCGCAGCAGCACGGATGTCACGATCACCTCGGCCAGCCCCGGCACGGTAATGTGCCAGAACTGCTGCACCATCCCCGCCCCGTCGATCTCCGCCGCCTCGTAGTGCTCCTCCGGGATCGCCTGCAAACCCGCCAGCAGCGTGATGGCGAAAAACGGAAACCCCTGCCAGACGATCGCCAGGATCACCCCCGCCATCGCCGTATCCAGCTGCGCCAGCCACGGCACCGAGGCCGACAGCAACCCGAGCCGCACCCCCAGCACATTCAGCACGCCGAGGTTGAAATCGAGCATCCAGGTCCAGATCAGCCCGATGATCACCGAAGGCAGCGCCCAGGGCACCACGATCAAGGCCCGCGCAATCCCTCGCCAGGCGAAGCTGCGGTTCAGCAGCAGCGCGCCGGCGAACCCCACGCCGAACTGCAGCGACACCGCCGAGACCACCCACACGATCGAGTGCCGCAGACTCTCCCAGAACACCGGATCGCCCAGCGCCCGCACGTAGTTGGCCAGCCCGATGAAGGGCCGCACCTTCGGGCGGAACAGCACGACGTCATGCAACGACAGCCAGAGCGCGTTCGCCACCGGCAGCAGCACGATGAGCGCGGTCACCAGCAACGCCGGGGCCAGGAACAGCCACGGCGTCGCCCAGCGGCGGATCGGGATCACTAGCCGAAGAACAGTTTCTCGAAATTCTGCATCATCTCATCCGGCCCGATCTGCCCGAGCAGCGCCTTCTGCGTGTTCTGCGGCCAGGCGGTCCGAGTGAAATCCGCCGCCGCCGGCACGCTCGGCAGCACGTTGGCAATCGCCAGCGACTGCGTGGTGGCCTCGACGAAGCGGCGCGGATGCAGCGTCCAATTCGCCGCGCCGGACGTCGTCACCGTCATCTGTCCGGCCGCCTTGTTATAGAGCACGTTGTTCGGCCCCTCCGACAGCCAGGAAACCCAGCGCCACGCCGCCTCCTGGTTCTTGGAAGCCGAGAACACCGCGTTGGACCCATCGCCAAAGGTGGCAAACCCGTTATTGCTCGGCCCACGCGGCACCGGGATGGCGGTGATCGCATCGCCGAAGGCGGCATGCATGTCATTCGCCGTGGTGATGTGATGCACCGCCATCGCCGTGCGCGAGGCCTTCAAGTTGTTGACCACCTGCAGGAACCCATCCGTCGGCGCCGAGGGCGGGCAGACCTTATGGGTACGGTAGAGGTCGATAAAGTACCGGTTCTGCGCCAGCGCCTGCGGCGACACGAAGCCCCCCTTCACCGGCCGCGCCCCGGTGCCGAACACGAAGGGCATCCAGGAATCATGCCCGCCCGAGCCGCCGCGCATGCCGAAGCCCCACTGCTCGCCACCCGTGGTCGCCTTGGCCGCCGTGAGGAAGTCCTCGAAATTGCTCGGCGGCTTCACCCCCGCCTTGGCCAGCAGATCGAGCCGCACATAGAGGTAAAGCACCACATATTGCAGCGGCATATAGTAGCGCTTGCCATCGGGCGCTGCGTGCAGGCGCCACATATCGGCCGAGATGTCAGACTTCCCCGCCCACCCATCGATCCATTTGTCGAGCGGGCTCAGCGCCTCCATCTCCATCAGGCGCGCCAAATTATTGAACTTCACCATCCCCGTATCCGGCCCATTCCCGGCGATCAGCGAGGTATAGAGCCGCGTGTCATAGTCGCCGCCACCGCCCCAGGGGATGTTCTCGGCCTGGATCTTGATGCCGGGATTGGCTTTCTCGAACGCCGCCACCAGCTCGTCCGGCGTCGCCTTCGGGTCATCGAAATGATACCACCAGCGCACCGTCACCGGCTTCTGCGCATGCGGGGCGGCGAGTGGCGTGGCGCCAAGTGCGGCGGCACCGGCAAGCAATGTGCGGCGTTTCATCGACATATCCCTCCGATTGGTCTTATCGCACCACCCCGCCATAACGCCGAGCGCGCTTGATTGCATGGAAGCCTACTCCCTGCCTCTCTTTGGCGGCAACCCCGCTCCGGCGAGGGGAAGGAAGCGCTTCTTTTTTGAAAAAAAGAAGCAAAAAACTTCGCTCTTATTGTGTTGCTTGTTGATACGGTCCCAATCCGGCAGCTGCCATGATCCATAGGTTGGGTGCGGGCGCTTTCGGG
>CAIYPH010000147.1 GCA_903928045.1 uncultured Rhodospirillales bacterium | reverse complement strand
CTTTAGCCACACGATCCGATGGCCACCCCGATCGACACCCTCAAGCCGATTGAATTTCCACCACCTACGCGGACGCTACCCTTTTTTCAAAAAGAAGCGCTTGCTTCCTTCGTCATCAATCCAACGAACAGCCCTCCCAACACCGAGCGCGCCTGGAAGCCGATCTTGCGGCCAGTGTCGGTGAAGTAGAGATCCGACAGCGGCACGCGGTTCGGCGTTTCATTGGCGTAGCGGACGATGCGGTCGACGAAATCGGCGAACAGGGCGGGGTCCTCGGCCAGGGAGGCGGCCCAGAGCATCCATTCCGGCTTGGTCAGCGTCGAGCGGTTGTCGAGCGGGCAGCCGTAGAGTTCGACCCGGCGGCGATAGGCGGCGAGTTCCCGGCGGCGTTCGGCCTCGCTCCACAGGCCGAGGCCGAGCAGGCGGTCCCACACCATGTTGTATTTGAGGCTCCAGCTGCCGGGTTGATTGAAGGCGAGGCGGGTGGCGTCGCCGTCCTTGGCGCGCGCCAGGAGGCTGTCGGCGAAGGCCTGGGCGATGGCGCCGAAGCGCGTGGCCGCATCCGCTTCTCCGATCTGGGTGGCGAGGCGGGCGTAGCTGGCGAGGCCGCAGGCGGCCTTGGCGGCGAGGTTGACGTTGTGGCCGAGCACGCCCGAGAAATCATCGGTGCAGAGTTGCTCGCCGGGGTCCTCGCCGTGTTCCGCGAGATATTCCGCCCATTGCGTCAGTAGGGGCCAGTGCGAACGGGCATCGCCGAGGTCGCCGGTGACCTGGGCGAGGGCGGCGATGAGGATGAGCATGTTGCCGCATTCCTCGACCGGCATTTGGGTTTCGAGGATGGGCTGCCCTGGGTCCTTGTCGAAGTTGCGGTAGGTCTGCCCGTTGGCCTTGGGATAGGTGCCGAGATCATGCGCGGCGAAGGGGAAAGGCCAGGCCGGGCTCGCGCAGTAGCTGTAATAGGGCACGATCATCGCCCGAAGCAGGGCGGGGTTGAACAGCAGGAACAGCGGCGCGGAGGGGTAGGTAACGTCGATGGTGGCGATGCAGCCGTTGGAGAAATTCTCCTTGGAGAAATACAGCGGCTCGCCAACCGGCCCGGCGGCGAGCTTGTGGGCGGCGAGCGTGTGGCGCCAGGCGAGCGCCAGCAGATCGGCATAGGCCTCGCCCGCCACCGCGCGAGCCTGCGCCGCCAGCGACTCGTCGAACGCCGTGGCGCGGGCGATCACCTGGTCCTGCTCGCGAAACGCGACGGCGAGCAGGCTCAGCGGCCCCGCATTGTCGAAGCGGCGCCACCACGCCCGCAGCTTCTGGCCGAAATACTCGATCGCCCATTCATCGTCATAGGCCACCACCAGCGTTTCCGCCCCCGGCGCATCCGGCGCCACCGAGAGGTCGAAGGTCAGCGCCAGCACGGCGTCGGAATTATAGTCGGTCTTGCGTGGCGCGGGTTTCAGGCCGCGATCCGTTGTGCCGCCAGTGTTCACGAAGGAGTCGCGGCAGATATCGATATCGCCGATAGTGCCCTCCACCCGCCCGCTCTGCCCGGCCAGCAACGCAGTGCCCCACTCGATTCGCCGATGGTCTCCGGCGGTTTCCAGCACCCGCTGGTCCTCGCCGCGGAAGCTCAGCGCGAGGATGCCATCGGCCTCGTGGCGGTCCCAGAAGACCCGCTGATGGGGCAGATTGACCGCGATTTCGCCGGTCAGGTCGACATAGGCCTCGACCTCGTGGCCGCGCCCATCGAGCGAGCGGGTAGTGAAGCGCAGGTAGGTGGCCGGGCGGGAGAGCAGATCGAGATCATCGGCCAGCAGCGGGGTGATGAAGTCGAGCGCCACCTCCACCGGCCCGCAGCGAAACACATAGGCGCTGGTGGTGGCCCGCACCGTGAGCGAAACCTGCTCGGCCGCGCGAGGGCACCATTCGCCGCCGCCCATCAGCCGGTAGGCCACGCCGTCGACGCGGACCACGGCGTAGATCGCCATTTTGGTGCCCGTCCAATGGCGCGGCCAATCATCGGTGAGGCGATCCGCCATGCTCCAGATGCTGGTGTGGGGGTCGAACGTCACCAGCGGCACGGCAGGCGGTCGGCGCAGTCGCTCACTCATTCCCGGGTTTCCCTTGCGCTCTTAGCTCGGCGCTTGACGACGCTAGGTGGCGACCTAGAGTGGCGTCAACAAACAGATCCGCGTGCTCGCGCTGATTTGAAACATCAACAAATCCCTGAATGCCTTCCCGGGAGGAAGCGCTTGGCCGAACTCAGTCTGCGCAACGTGTCGAAGCGATTCGGTGCGGTCGAAGTGATCCGGGATTTGTCGCTTGACATCCCATCCGGCGAATTCGCCGTTTTTCTCGGCCCCTCCGGCTGCGGCAAATCCACCCTGCTCCGCATGATCGCGGGGCTGGAGGCGGTGGGGAGCGGCGAGATCCATCTCGGCGGCGCCCGGATCGACACCATGGCGCCTGGCGATCGCGGCATCGCGATGGTGTTCCAGCACTACGCGCTCTATCCGCATATGACAGTGCGCGAGAACATGGCTTTCGGCCTGCGCAACATCGGAACGCCCCCGGCCGAGATCGAGCGCAAGATCGCCGATGCCGCCGAGATGCTGGAGATCGGCGAGTTGCTCGCCCGCAAGCCCACCCAGCTCAGCGGGGGCCAGCGCCAGCGTGTTGCGATCGGGCG
>CAIYPH010000146.1 GCA_903928045.1 uncultured Rhodospirillales bacterium | reverse complement strand
TGGCGCGTCCGCCGCCCGCTGGGAAGGGTTTGACCGCCCGGCCGCCCTGTGTCTCCATGCTGCAAAATCGGGAGGAAAAAGCCGTGCGCAAAGCTTCGGTGGTTACGGGCCTGTTTGGCGCACTCGGGGTCATGCTGGGGAGCGGTGCGGCGATGGCGCAGCCGATCCGCCTCGGCGCGGTGCTGCCGCTGACTGGGCCGGCCGCGGTGATTGGCACCCAGGAGCAACGCGGCGTGCAGTTCGCCATCGATGAGGTGAACGCCAAGGGCGGAATCGGCGGGCACCAGATCGAGGTGATCTTCGAGGACAACCAGGCCAAGCCCGATCAATCCGTGCTGCTGTTCAACAAGCTGGTGGATTTGCAGAAGGTGCCGGTGGTGTTCACCGGCTATTCCGGCCCCTCCCTCGCCATGGCGCCATTGGCCACCCGCAAGAAGACGCTGCTGGTGAATGGCGGCGCCCAGGCCGATGCGCTCGACAAGGCATCGCCCTACCTCATCAACACCATCCCGGTGCTGGCCGGCGAGCTTGAGGTGCTGGCGAACTATCTGTTCGCCGATGCCGGCAAGAAGACGGCGGCGATCCTGTTCGAGAACAACGCGGCCGGCATCGCCGGGCGGGATGATTTCCTCGGCAGCTATGAGAAGGCGGGCGGCAAAATTCTGGCGCAGGAGCCGGTGCAGTTCGGTGACACCAACTACCGTCCGGCGCTGCTGAAGCTCGCCGCCGCGCAGCCCGAGGTGCTGTTCGTGGTGATCACCTCTGGCACGCCGCAGCTGGCCGACCAGATACGCCAGATCGACGCGAAATTTATGGTTGCCGGCAATACGTTCTTCTCCGACCCCGAGCTGATCGCCAACCCCAATGCCGAGGGCTTCACCCATACCCAGGTGCTGATCAACGCGCCTGACGGCATGGCCGCCGCATTCAAGACGAAATACGGCACCGAATTCGATTTCTTCCCCAAGCAGTACTACAACGCCGCCAGCGTGGTGCTCGCCTGCATCGAAAAGCTGGTGAAGGA
The DNA here is from genome assembly GCA_903928045.1 of uncultured Rhodospirillales bacterium. The sequence goes on along the minus strand of CAIYPH010000146.1, from coordinate 3,873 downwards.
GAACCGCCCGGTGACCGGCGAGGCGCTGCGGGCGGCGCTGTTCGAGATCAAGACCTTCAAGGGCCTGACGACGACGGTGTTCAACACCAACACGGCGGCGACGCAGATCAACATGAACCGCATCACCGCCAAGGTGGATACCACCATCAAGGTGATCCCGCCGAAGTAGCAGCCGGGTCGTCGCGCGCATGCTTTGGCTCAACCTGCTGATCAACGGCCTCGTCTGGGGCTGTGCGCTCGGCATGGTCGCGATCAGCTTCTCGCTGATTTTCGCCACCACGCGGTTTTTCCACGTCGCCCACGCCGCGGTGTACAGCCTGGGCGGCTACCTCGCCTGGAGCATGATGAAGCGGGGCGCGCCGGAATTTGTGGCGCTGCTGGGCGCGGTGGTGGCCTGTGGGCTGGTGGGGGCGGCGATCCAGAAGCTGCTCTATGAGCGGCTGGACCGGCGGGGGGCGACGCATCTGGTGGTGCTGATCGCCTCGCTCGGGCTGGCGGCGGTGATGCAGAACGCGATCGCCGGCGCCTACACCTCGAATGTGCTGCAATTCGGCCTGCCCTGGGCCAACCGCACGACCTCCATCGGTGGCGCGCTGCTGACCAACACGCAGATGCTGACGGTGTGTTTCGGGGTGGTCTCCTATCTCGGCGCCATGTGGTTCGCCCACCGCACCCTGCTCGGCAAGCGCATCCGCGCGGTGGCCTCCAACCCTTTCCTCGCCGAGATCACAAGGCTGGAGCCGCGCCGCGTGCATATCGCGGTGATGGCGATCGGCAGTGCCATGGTCTGTATCCCCGGGGTGCTGGTGCCGCTCGATCTCGGGCTGCAGCCCTTCGGCGGCGTGCCGATGCTGCTGACGGCGACGATCGCGGTGATCGCCGGCGGGGTGGGCAGTATCTCGGGCGCCTTCCTGCTCGCGCTGGTGATCGCGGTGCTGCAGAACCTCTCGCTGCTGGTGATGCCCGGCGAGTGGAGCATCGGCATCACCTTTGGCATCTTCATCATCTTCATGCTGTTCCGCCCGCGCGGATTGTTCACGGGCTGAAGCACCATGGATTTTTTCGCAACCTACCTCGCGCTGGCTGAGATCTACGTCCTGCTCGGGCTGTCGACCAATTTGCTGGTCGGCATCGTCGGTATTTTCTCGGTCAGCCAGGCCGCGGTGTTCGGCGTTGGCGCCTACATCACCGCCTTCCTGCTGATGCACAGCAGCACGCCGTTTCCGCTCGCCATCCTGGTGGCGGCCGGGCTGTGCATCCTGCTCAATATTCTCGTCACTTTGCCGAGCCTGCGCGTGTCCGGCGATTACTTCGTGGTGACGTCCTTCGGCATTCAGTTGCTCGGCACCGCGGTGTTCACCAACTGGACCAAGGGGACCGGCGGCGCCAACGGGCTGCCTGGCGTGCCGGCGCCGATTATCCTCGGGCATGAGTTCATCGAGCCGCAGGAGTTCCTGCTGCTCTCCTCCATCGGCATGGGGCTGGGCTGCCTGTGTTTCTGGCTGATCATGCGGGCACCCTTCGGCGGGTTGCTGCGGGCGATCCGCGAGGATGAGCTGGCGGTGGCCGCCCTCGGCAAATCCGTGCTGCGGGCCAAGGTGAGCGCGGCGGCGCTGGCGGGCGCATTCGCGGGCAGCGCTGGCGGGCTCTACGCCACCTTCCTCAGCTTTATCGACCCGTCCTCCTTCGATCTCGACGCCTCGATTTTCCTGCTGACCATGGTGGTGGTGGGTGGTGCGCGCACGCTGGCGGGCTCGGTGCTCGGGCCTTTCGTGCTGCTCGCGTTGCCGCAGATCCTGGCCCTGATCGACATCCCCGCCTCCTTCGCCGCCGCGCTGCGCCAGTTGATCTACGGGCTGCTGCTGATCGTCTTCATGCTGTTCCGGCCACAGGGGTTGTTGGGGGAGCGGCTGTGAGCGCCTATCTCGAAGTCACCGGGCTCAACAAGCGCTTCGGCGGATTGCGGGCCCTGGGGGATTGCAGCTTCAAGGTGGCGCAGGGGCGCATCACCTGTCTCGTCGGCCCGAACGGGGCGGGGAAGACGACGATCTTCAACGTCATCACCGGGTTCCTCACGCCGGATACCGGGCATGTCGCCTTCCGTGGCGCGAGCCTCGATGGACTCACGCCGCAGCGCGTGGTGCGCCACGGCATCGCCCGCACCTTCCAGAACCTCCGCCTCTTCGCTGACCTCACGGCGCGGGACAATGTGGTGGCGGGGATGCCCGGCCATTTCGGCGAGGAGCCGCTGGGGGCGATTTTCCGGCCGTTCCGCACGTCGCGCGCGCTGGCCGAGAAGCGCGCGGCGGCGTTGGAGGTGCTGGAGCATGTCGGCCTGGCCGACCGGGCGGATGCGCTGGTGCGCAATCTCTCCTATGGAGAGCAGAAGCTGCTGTGCATCGCGCGCATCCTCGCCACCTCGGCCGAGCTGCTGCTGCTGGATGAGCCGACCTCCGGCCTCTCGGGCGCGGCGCTGACGGAGGTGATGGCGCTGCTGCGCCGCCTGCAGGCGGAGGGCAAGACGCTGCTGGTGGTCGAGCACAATACCCGCGTGGTGCAGCAAATCGCCGATGAGGTGCTGTTCCTCCACCAGGGGCATTTGATGGCGCAGGGCAGCCCGGCCGAGATCATCGCCGACCCCAAGCTCGCCGAGATCTATTTCGGGGGTGCGCTCTGATGCTGCTGGAGATCAGCGACCTCTCCGCCGGCTACGGCACCAAGACGGTGATTTCGGGCGTATCGCTCACGCTGGAACCCGGCCAGATCCTGGCGCTGCTCGGCCATAATGGCGCGGGCAAGACGACCACGCTGAAGGCGGTGATGGGCCTGCTTCCGGCGCGCAGTGGCACCATCCGCTTCGATGGCAACCCGATCGGCGGGATGTCGGTGGCGGCGCGGGTGGCGGCGGGCATCCGCCTGTTGCCGGAAGGGCGCGGGATTTTTCCCGACCTCAGTGTGGCCGATAATATCGACGTGGTGGCGGCGCAGAATGTGAGCGGCGCCAGCCCGATGTTCCGCCCGGCCGATATCTACCGGCTATTCCCGGTGCTCGATGAGCGCCGCACCGCGCGTGCCGGCTCGATGAGCGGCGGGCAGCAGCAGATGCTGGCCCTCGGCCTCGCCATCCTCGGCACGCCGCGCTGCCTGCTGCTCGATGAACCCTCGATCGGCCTCGCGCCGAACCTGGTGGAGCGGCTGTTCCAGCAGTTCCACGACATCTGCAAAACCCACGGCGTCGGCGCCGTGCTGGTGGAGCAGAACGTCGCCGCGGCGCTCAAAATCGCCGATCGGGTGGTGATCATGAACAACGGCGCCATCGTGTTCGATGGCCTGCCGGAGGACGCGCGGCAGACCAACGTGTGGGATTATTTCTGAGCCGCCGGGATGGGCGGGCGCCGATGATGGTGGCAGACTGCGGCCAACCGAGGACGACAAGGATAGACGCGATGACGATGCGGATTGTGTGGACCAACATGCCGGCCGAGTTTCAGCAAGTAGCGCGGGATGCGGTGGGCGAGGGGGTTGAGGCGCTGTTCTTCTCCCAGGCGAGCGACGTGCCGGATGAGGCATGGGCCACCGCGGATGCGGTGGTTGGCTCGGTGCCGCCGCCAGGCGCGCTCGAGAAAATGGCGAAGTGCCGCATCTTCGTGAAATCCGCCGTCGGCTTCGACGAGGTGGACATCGCCGCCTATGGCGCCCGCGGCATCCCCGTTTGCAACACCCCGCATTACGGCACGCGCGAAGTGGCGGATCATGCGATCGCGCTGATGATGACGCTGGCCAAATCCATCGCCTATCACGACGAGTTGCTGCGCGAAGACCTGAAGCCCAACTGGCGCCCGGCGCATAACCCCTTCGGCAAGCGCCTCTCGG
>CAIYPH010000145.1 GCA_903928045.1 uncultured Rhodospirillales bacterium | reverse complement strand
GGTCGCCGGGCTGCTCGCCGATAACGTCGCGGTGGTGCACCGAACCATCGCCGGCGACACGCCCGAGCGGGTGGCGGCGGTGCTCGCCAGCTACCTCGCGACGCGGCGCATCGCGGTGGCCGCGGGTGGCAGCGTGCTGGTGCCGGGGGTCGGCAGCCTGGTCGGCCGGGTGACGGCCGATCAGCCGGCCCTTCGCGAAACCCGCAGGCAGCGACAAGGCTTTCGCCTCTCCTGCTGGTGCCCGGACCCCGCGACGCGGGACCAGGCGGGTGCGGCGATCGACCAGGCGCTCTCCGGCCTCGATTTCATCGACCTGCCCGATGGCACCGCCGGCCGCCTGCGCTTCGCCACCTCCATTGTGTGCGACCAGACCGAAAACGCCGCGCTCTACCGGCGGGACCTCGTCTACACCGTCGAGTACGCAACGACCGCGGCGGCCGATCTGCCGTCGATGATTTTCGGCAGCGCCGCCTTCTCGCCCAATGGCGGGGATGTCGCGCTGGTCCGCCTGAACTGATCCTCCAAGAAGGGAAAATCCATGCAATTCCATCTCGTGGTCGTGCGTCCGTTCGGAACGTACGCGAAAGGCGCCCTCGTCACCGACGCCGATACCGTCGCCGCCATCCTCGCCGGCGAGAACGCCGCCGATGTGGTGCGCATTGTGGTGCGGGAGGGCTGATCCATGCCGATCGTGCAACAAGGCTCCGTCAACACCACCGCCCTCGTGGTGCCCGATCTCTACGTGCAGATCGTGCCGCCGCAGAACCTCATCCTCAACGGCGTGCCCACCAACGTCGCCGGCATCGTCGGCTCGGCGAGCTGGGGGCCGGTCGGCCAGCCCGTCATCGTCGGCACGATGAGCGACTACGCGCGCAATTTCGGCCCGATCGCGGCGCGCAAATATGACATGGGCACCCATGTCGCCACCGCCGTGCAGCAGGGGGCGGCGAATTTCCGTTGCGTGCGCGTGACGGACGGGACGGACACCGCCGCCGCCTTCATCGTGCCCAACACCAGCTTCCTCGTCACCGCGCTCTACACCGGCTCGCTCGGCAGCCAGATCGTGATCGCGCTGGGCTCCGGCGCCAAAACCGGCACCTGGCGCTTCACCGTCACGCTGCCCGGCCTGCAGCCCGAAGTGTTCGACAATATCGGCGGCACCGGCGCCGCCTTCTGGACGGCGCTGGCCACCGCCATCAACGCCGGCCAGGGCCCGCAGCGCGGCCCGAGCCAGATCATCGTTGCCAATGCACAAGGCACCACCGCCACCCAGGTCGCCTTCACCTGGTCCCTCGCGCTGGGCGCCCCGGGCAGCGACGGCGCCTCGGGCGTGACGGCGACCACCCTGGTCGGCAGCGACATCGCGCCCCGCAAGGGCATGTATGCGCTGCGCGGCCAGGGCTGCTCGCTCGCCATGCTGGCCGACGCCGATGACGCCACGCAATGGACCACCCAGGCCGGCTTCGGGCTCTCCGAAGGCATCTACATGGTGCTCACCGGCCCCGCCGGCGACACCATCGGCAATGCCGTCTCGGCCAAAGCCAGCGCGGGGCTTGATTCCTACTCGGCCAAACTCATGTTCGGCGACTGGATCTGGTGGAACGACCCGGTGGCCGGCGTCATGCGCGTGGTCTCCCCGCAGGGCTTCGTGCTCGGCCGCCTCGCCAACCTCTCGCCCGAGCAATCCAGCCTCAACAAGCCGCTCTACGGCGTGGTCGGCAGCCAGCGCTCCGGCGCCCCCGGCTCGGGCCAGGCCAGCACCTACTCGGCGGCCGAGCTGCAAACCCTGCTGATCGCCGGCATCGACGTGATCGCCAACCCGCAGCCCGGCGGCAATTTCTGGGGCGTCCGCGGCGGCCACAACGCCTCCTCCAACGCCGCCACCAACGGCGACAACTACACCCGCCTCACCAACTACATCGCCGCCTCGCTCGCCGCCGGCATGGGCCAATACGTCGGCCAGGTCATCAACCAGGGCCTGTTCCGCCGCATCCGCGCCACCCAGCTCTCCTTCCTGCAAAACATGCTCAGCCAAGGCCTGCTCGGCAGCCGCGACGGGTCGCTCCCCTTCTCGGTGATCTGCGACGCCTCCAACAACCCACTCACCCGCACCGGCCTCGGCTACGTGCAGTCCGACGCGCAGATCCAATACCAGGCGATCAACGAAAAATTCATTGTCAACATGGAAGGCGGCCAGACCGTGCAGGT
>CAIYPH010000144.1 GCA_903928045.1 uncultured Rhodospirillales bacterium | reverse complement strand
CGCTGCGGCAAGCCACTTATCCACACTGGACTAACGACCTGACTAACGAACGCAATTCCTTATCTAGGCCAGCCCCAAACTTTTTATTCGTTTGCTTCTCGCTTTCCCGGGAGGGTCCGGAGCCAAACGGATAAAAGTTTTTTGGTTCTTTTTTTCAAAAAAGAACCACTTGCTTCCTTCTACTCCCAAGCCGTCTTGGTGCGCGTGTATTCCAGAATATAGGTGCCGCGGCTGATCTGCGTGGCGCCGGCCGCCAGCAGGGCGTCATCGGGTGCGAGATCCGCCAACGCGGCGGCGTCGGTCGCCTCGATCATCAGGAACTGTGCCGGCGGTTCGCCGATATCGGTACGCCCCTGGGCTTCCGCCGTTTTCACGCCGGAGGCGGTGCGATCGGCGACGCAGAGATGCGCACCGGTGACGCGGGGCGCCTCGGCGGCGGCGCGGATGACGGGCAGCAGCGCCTCGGGCTCCTCGATATCGTAGCGGACCGTCAGGATCGCGCCGCCCATGCCCGGCCCGCGGCTCTCCAGCACGCGGGCGAGCGAACGGAACGTGTCGCGGAAATGCGAAGTGGCGGAGCGCGTCCATGGCGTCGGCGCGTTCAGGCGGTTGCTGTAGTCCTGCCCCTGCAGCACCTGCATGGTGTCGGTCTCGTAGAGGGTGAAGAACTCGGGAAACGTCGTCGCATCGGCCGCGATGTAGCGTCGCCCGCGCCGGAATCCGGGGATGCCGACGCGCTCGGGCATGTGCTCATGGATGTGCCAGGCGTAGAACTCCGCCCGCCCCTCTTCGGTGATCCCGTTCCAGATCGCCACCACCGCCTCGCCCGCCAGCATCGCCCGCTCCCCTGGATACCCGGAGGAACGGTCGATCCCCGGCCGGGCAGAGTCAAGCGGCGTGGTTCAACTCACCAGGGAGGTCGGGAACAGCGGATAGGGCTCCTCGGACAGCACGACCATGTGGCTCTGCACCGACTTCACGCCGGGCACCCCCTTGGCGGCCAGTTCCAGCGCCCGCTGTTCGTCGCGCGTTGTCACCAGCCCCCAAAGATGGACCACCCCGTCGGAGACCACCACGCTGTTATCGCTCCGCTTGCTCCAGGCCTGGTTGGCCAATTCGGCGAACAGCGCCGCGCGGATCTCTTCGTCCCCCACGCTGACACTGCCCGATTGCGCCGGCGTCGAGGCCAGGGCCCGCAGCAGGTTGGAGCGGCTGACGATGCCCACCAGCTTGCCACTATCCAGCACCACCACCCGCTTGATCCGCCGCTCCTCCATGAGATCGGCGATCTCGGCCACGCCGGTCGAGGGAGAAACATAGACCACGCCGCGCGTCATGATGTCGCGGGCCGTCTCCCCGTGCGCACGCACATAGTCACCAGCAAGCGTCGCCGTGCCGGTGAAGAACGTCATCCAGGAGCCACGGCGCTTCTGTGTGCCCAGCTCGGCGCGGCGCAGCAGGTCGCCTTCGCTGACCAGGCCGACAACCGTCCCGGCATCGTCGACCACCGGCACGCCGCTGATGCGCCGCGCCAGCAGCGTGGTCACGATCTGCTGCATCGGCGTGTCCTGGTGCACGGTGACGACATCGGGGGTCAAGATATCTGCGGCGTTCATGGCGGAACTCCTGTTGTTGCAATTGCCGGGGATAGAACCGGCTGCCACGCTCGTTCGCATTGATCCAGATCACCAAGTGCGCGCCGAAAGCGGGCTAAGGTTCGATCAACCAGGAGAACGCACATGTATAAGCAGGTCCTCGTCCCCGCCACCGGCTTCGCCACCGACACCGCCGTTTTCGCCACCGCCCTGCTCGCCGCCAAACCTTTCGGCGCCCATATCGAATTCCTCCACACCCGGCTCGATGTCACCGAGATGGTGGTCGCCATGTCCGCCGGCGGCATTGGCGGCGGCGGCGCGGTGCAGTCCGTGGTCGACAAGCTCGAATCCGACGCGCGCGACCAGGAGCAGAAAGCCTGGGGCAATTTCACCGCCTTCTGCGAACGCTCCAACCTCCCGACCGGCGGAGCCGCTCCCGGAGGCGGGCTGTGCGCCGATATGGTGGTGGAGACCGGTAACGAGGGCGCCTGGGTCGCCGAATATGGCCGTTTCGCCGATCTCGTCGTGGTCGGCCGCAAGCGTGAAGGCGAGGATGTCGCGATGGACGTGCTGGAAGCCGCCCTGATGGACACCGGCAAGCCCCTCCTCATCGCCCCCGAAACCGCGCCGACCTCCCTCCTCGGCACCGTCGTCATCGCCTGGAAGGACACGCCAGAAGCCGCCCGCGCGGTCGCCTCCGCCATGCCGCTGATCGACAAGGCGGAGCGCGTGGTGATCATGACCGTCGGCGAAGGTGATGACGCCCCCGACGAAAGCGGCGAACGCCTGCGCCGCGCGCTCCGCTGGCACAATGCCGCCACCACCGTGCAAACCCTCAACCGCGACGGCCGCCATCCCGTCGACGCGCTGCTGTCCGCCGCCAAGACGGCCGGCGCCACCTTGCTGGTGATGGGCGGCTACAGCCATAGCCGCCTGCGCGAAGTCGTCTTCGGCGGCTTCACCCAGCGCGTGCTGAACGGCGCCGATCTGCCCGTCCTGATGGCGCATTGATGGGCAAGCTGCCGCTGATCCAGATCGCCTGGGCCATCGCCCTCAGCTTCCTGGTGCTCAGCCTCGTCGGGCAATATGGCGGCAGCGAGCCGATCTCCTACACCAGCTATCAGCAGCTCCTCGCCTCCGGCCAGATCGCCAAAGCCGTCGTCGCCGGAGATCAGATCCGCGGCGATTTCAAGGAGAAACAACCCAACGGCGCCACCACCTTCGTCACCCAGATTGTCCCCAAGGATGTCGCGGCCGACCTCGCGGCGAAGGGCGTGGACGTCACCGGCGCACCCGCCACCTCCGGCTTCTCCACCCTGCTCGGCTGGGTCGTCCCGCCCCTCCTCTTCGTCGGCGTCTGGATCGCCGCCTCCCGCCTCATGGGCGGCGCCGCCGGCGGGCGCGGCGGCGGCCTGTTCGGCAGCGGCGGCCTGCTCTCGGTCGGCCAATCCAAGGCCAAGCTGGTCGCCGAAACCGACGTGAAGGTGACCTTCGATGACGTCGCCGGCGTCGACGAGGCGAAAGAGGAACTCCACGAAATCGTCGATTTCCTCAAGAAACCCGACGAATACAGCCGCCTTGGCGCCCATATCCCGCGCGGCATCCTCCTCGTCGGACCGCCCGGCACCGGCAAGACCCTGCTCGCTCGCGCGGTGGCCGGCGAGGCCGCAGTGCCGTTCTTCTCCACCAACGGCGCCGAATTCGTCGAAATGTTCGTCGGCGTCGGCGCCGCGCGGGTGCGCGACCTTTTCGAGCAGGCCCGCGCGAAAGCCCCCTGCATTATCTTCATCGACGAGCTCGATGCCCTCGGCCGCGCCCGCGGCGCCTCCCCTGCCGGCGGCCAGGACGAGAAAGAGCAGACCCTCAACCAGCTCCTCGCCGAGATGGACGGGTTCGACCGCTCGGTCGCCATCGTCATCCTCGCCGCCACCAACCGGCCCGAAATCCTGGACCCCGCGCTGCTCCGCGCCGGGCGCTTCGATCGCCAGGTGCTGGTTGACCGGCCGGAGAAGAAGGGCAGGGTGCAGATCCTCAAGGTCCATCTCAAGAAGATCAAACTGGCCGATGATATCGACTACGAAGCCATCGCCGCCATGACCCCGGGGTTCACCGGCGCGGACCTCGCCAACCTCGCCAACGAGGCCGCGGTGCATGCCACGCGGCGCAAGGCCGAGGCGACCGGCATGGTGGATTTCGCCGCCGCCGTCGAGCGGATCGTCGCCGGGCTCGAAAAGCGGTCCCGCGTGCTGATCCCGCGCGAGCGGCGCATCGTCGCCTATCACGAAATGGGCCACGCTTTGGTTGCCCGCGCCATTCCCGGCGCCGATCCGGTGCAGAAGGTCTCGATCATCCCGCGCGGCATCGCGGCCCTCGGCTACACCATGCAGCAGCCGGCCGAGGACCGCTTCCTGATGGGGGCCGACGAATTGCGCACCCGCATGGCCGTGCTGATGGGCGGGCGGGCG
>CAIYPH010000143.1 GCA_903928045.1 uncultured Rhodospirillales bacterium | reverse complement strand
TGCGGGCGCCGGGGGCGTTGGAGACGGCGTTGGCGAGGGCGGCCAGCGGGGGGACGATGGAGGTCTCGCCGACGCCGCGGATGCCGTAGGGGTGGTTGGGGTTGGGGATTTCGAGGATTTTTGTGTCGATCATCGGCAGGTCGGAGCTGACGGGGACGCGGTAGTCGAGATAGCCGGGGTTCTGCAGGCGGCCGTCGGCGCCGTAGACGTATTCCTCGTTGAGCGCCCAGCCGATGCCTTGGGTGGCGCCGCCTTGGAGCTGGCCTTCGACGTAGGCGGGGTGGACGGCTTTGCCGGCGTCCTGGATGACGGTGTAGCGGATGATGCGGGAGAGGGCGGTTTCGGGGTCGACCTCGATGTCGCAGATATGGGTGGCGAAGGAGACGCCGGCGCCGTCGGCGACGAGTTCGCTGTGGCCGGCGATGGGGCCGCCGGTGGTGGAGGCCTTGGCGGCGATATCCTTGATGGAGAGGGGGGCGAGGTTGCCGTGGGTGTCGCCCTTGGCGACGGCGTGGCCGTTCTCCCAGGCGACGTTTTCGACGGGGATGTCCCACATCTTGGCGGCGCGGGCGCGCATGATGGTGATGGCGTTGCGGGCCGAGGAGATGGTGGCCATGGAGGAGGAGAAGGTGCCGCGGCTGCCGTCGGTCATGTCGTTATGGCCGAGGGAGGCGGTGTCGGCGACGATGGTGGTGACCTGGCCGTAGGGGATGCCGAGTTCCTCAGCGGCGACGAGGGAGAGGGAGGCGCGGGAGCCGCCGACATCGACGGTGCCGACGGCGAGGTTGACGGTGCCGTCGACGCCGATGTTGAGGCTGGTGCAGGTCTGGCCGCCGAAGTTGAACCAGAAGCCGCAGGCGAGGCCGCGGCCCTGGTTTTTGCCGAGGGGGGCGGACATGTGGGGGTGGTTTTTGGCGGCTTCGAGGGTGGGGCCGATGCCGATGGGGCCGTAGACCGGGCCGTAGGAGGCGCGGGTGCCTTGCTTGGCGGCGTTCTTGATCCGCATGTCGAGCGCATTGATGCCGAGTTGGGCGGCGATCTCGTCGATGACGCTTTCGACGGCGAAGGCGGCCATGGGGGCCGAGGGGGCGCGGTAGGCGGCGGTTTTGGGGCGGTTGACCAGGACCTCGTAGCCGATGGTGCGGACGTTTTCGAGGGCGTAGCAGGCGAAGGCGGTCATCGCGCCGAGTTCGGCCCAGGGACCGACATAGGGGCCGCAGGTGTAGCGGAGGTCGGCGGAGGCGGCGGTGATGGTGCCATCCTGCTTGACGCCGATTTTGACGTCGATCGAGGTGGCGCTGGTGGGGCCGGTGGCGCGGAAGACTTCCTCGCGGGAGAGGACGAGCTTCACCGGGCGGGCGGCCTTGCGGGAGAGGGCGAGAGCGACGGGTTCGGCCCAGATATGGGTTTTGCCGCCGAAGCCGCCGCCGATCTCGGAGGAGGTGACGCGCAGGCGCGAGACGTCGAGCCCGAGGAGTTCGGCGCATTGCTGGCGGAAGACGAAGTGGCCCTGGGTGCAGACCCAGAGCTCGGACGAGCCATCGGGGTTGACGTTGGCGAGGCAGGCGTGGGGCTCGATGTAGCCCTGGTGGGACTGCTCGGTTTTGAAGGAGCGGGAGATGACGAGGTCGGCGGCGGCGTATCCGGCGTCGACGTCGCCGTGGCCGTACTGGCAGCGGTTGGCGATGTTGGAGGGGGTGGTGGGCTTGGGGTCCATGCCGCCGGTGATGGTGGTGGCGTGGTGGAGGGGGGCGTCGGGCTGCATGGCGGCGTCGACGTCGGTGACGTGGGGGAGGATTTCGTAGTCGACCTTGATGAGGTCGAGCGCGGCCTTGGCGGTGACGGCGTCGGTGGCGGCGACGGCGGCGACGGCGTGGCCGTCGTAGAAGACTTTGCCGCGGGCCATGCAGTTATCGAGCATGTCGTAGAGGCCGGACTTGCCGTTGGTGAGGTCGGGCAGGTCGGCGGCGGTGATGACGGCTTTGACGCCTGGGAGGAGCTCGGCCTGGGTGGTGTCGATGTGGCTGATGCGGGCGTGGGCGTGGGGGCTGCGGAGAATGGCGCCGACGAGTTGGCCGGCGACGTTGTAGTCGGCGCCGTAGCGGGCGCGGCCGGTGACTTTATCGACGCCGTCGGGGCGAAGGGGGCGGGTGCCGACGGAATTGAAGGTCCGGGCGGTGTAGGTTGGATCGAAACCCATGGTCATTCTCCCCTGGTACGGTCATCTTTTTGCCCCGTTCGCTTCAAAACCCGGAATTAGGGTGTGAAGCAAGGCAGGCGGAAGTAAGCGCTTCTTTTTTGAAAAAAAGAAGAAAAAAATTTTCGCTCTTATT
>CAIYPH010000142.1 GCA_903928045.1 uncultured Rhodospirillales bacterium | reverse complement strand
GCGCACCAATTTCCCCGGGCGGAACGCGCTGTTTGTGCTGGTGCTGGCAGCGCTCGCGGTGCCGGAGCAGGCGATCATCGTGCCGCTGCACACGATGTTCGCGGCCGTCGATCTGCACAACACCTACGCCGCGCTGATCGCGCCGCGCCTCGCTTTTCCCTTCGGCGTGCTGCTGATGACGCAGTATTTCCGCGCCATCCCCGCCGAGATCGAGGAGGCGGCGCTGCTCGATCGGGCATCGCGGCTGAAGGTGTTCTGGCGCATCGTGCTGCCGCTCTCCATCCCCGCCCAGGCGACACTCGGCATCTACACCTTCCTGCATGCGTGGAACGAATATTTCTGGCCGCTGGTCTCGGCCACCAAGCCGGCGATGTACACCCTCACCGTCGGCCTCGCCTCGATGCAGACCAATTTCGCGCAGACCGAGGGGATCGGCTTCCTGATGGCCCAGGCGGTGTTCGCCGGGCTGCCGGTGCTGATCCTCTACCTCTTCTTCCAGCGGCACATCGTCTCGGCGGTGGCCGGCGGCGGGAATAAATGAACCAACAAAACCGGAGGACACCATGCTGAGACGCACGCTCGCCGGGGCAGTGCTGGGGGCAATGCTCGCCACCCAGGCAATGGCCCAGGCCAAGACCGAAATCACCTTCGCCCGCTTCTTCGGCGCCTGCGAGAGCGACTATGGCACCTCGCAGGATATCGCCAAGGCCCGCGGCGAATGCGGTGTGATGACCACCCTGGTCAACCTCTTCAACGCCACCAACAAGGACAACATCGTCGTCAAGCCGCAGATCATCGAGTGGGGGCCGTACTACCAGCAGCTCAACGCCCGTATCGCGGCCAAGGACATCCCGGCTATCGCGGTGATGCACGCCGCCCAGCTCGGCGATTACACGCGCTATGTTGAGGAACTCGACGGTGTGCTGAAGGAAGCCGGGATCGACGCCGGGGACTTCACGCCCAACGCCCGCAATGCGGTGACGGTCGGCGGCAAGATCTACGCCATGCCGTGGGATACCCATTCCTGGCTGTGGCACTTCAATATCGGCCTGTTCAAGCAGGCCGGGCTGGTGGATGCGCAGGGCCAGCCGCTGGTGCCCAAATCGGTCGAGGAAATGCTGGCCCACGCCAAGCAGATGAAGGAAAAGACCGGCAAGCCCTACATCATCATGGCCACCTCCGGCGCCGGTGATTTCGCCAACGGGGCCCGTGGTTACTATTCCTGGCTGTACGACCAGGGCGGCTCGATCTTCCCCGATGGCTACGAGAAGGCCAATTTCCACACGCCTGCCTCGCTCGCGTCGTTCGGCGTGTTCGAAGCGCTCGCGAAGGGTGACTTCATCACCAAGGGGCTCGACGGCTCCGGCGGTCTTGGCGGCTTCATGAACGGCATCGGCGCCATCTACATGACCGGCACCTGGCGCATCGATGACTTCCTCGCTGCGTCCGCCAAGCCCGGCAGCCCCCTCTCCGAGGGCTACACCACGCGGCCCTTCCCCAATTTGTTCAAGACCCAGTCGGTGTGGACGGATAACCACTCCTGGGTCCTCCCCAAGGGCGGCACCACGCCGGCGACCCGCAAGGCCGCGCTGACCTTCCTGAAGTTCCTGTGGGACCATAATTTCGACTGGGCGCGCGGCGGCGGACACCTGCCCTCCCGCCAGTCGCTGATGGCCGATTACGCCAAGCTGCCGCTGCGGCAATACGTCGTGGACATCCCGAGCTTCGGCAAGGCGCTGCCGCATGAGGTGCGTCGTCAGTTCGGCTTCCAGAACATGATCGGCGAGGAGATCACCAATATCGTGAACTCCGGCAAGTCAGCCGCCCAGGCCGCCGATGCCGCTCAGGAGCGCAGTGTGGCGTTGCTGCGTGGCCGATAAGGAAGGCAGCGCTTCTTTTTGAAAAAAGAAGCAAAAACTTTCCATCCACTTGGCACCGGCGCGTCCCAGGTCTACTCCGAAGCCGGCGGATTGAAGTTTTTTTGGTTCTTTTTGTTCACAAAAAAACACCCTTCCGTCCCGGACCCAAGCCATGCCCCCCGACACAATCCTCCACAACGCCGCCTTCCACACCGTCGATCCCGCCCGCCCCCGCGCCGAGGCCGTCGCCATCACCGGCGGCCGCATCGCCGCGGTCGGCGGCAATGCCGAGGTCCTCGCTCTCATGAGCCCCGCCACCAAACTGATCGACCTGCGCGGCGCCATGGTCCTCCCCGGCCTCGGCGACGGCCACAACCACCACACCCGGGGCGGCCAGCTCGATCTCTTCGAGGTCAACATCTCCCCCGCCCATAGCTTCGAACAGATCCTCGGCCTGGCCCGTGGTCGGCCTGCCCAACCCGTGGTACGGCCTCGCCGGCATGGTCACCCGCCAGCACCCCACCGGGGCCTACCCCGGCGCCCTGTGGCCCGAACAGGCGCTCGGCGTCGCCACCGCGATTGAGGTCTACACCATCAACGTCGCCCGCTCGATCGGCCTCGACGCCGTCACCGGCTCCATCGAAGTCGGCAAATCAGCCGATTTCGCGGTGCTCGACCGCGATCTCTTCGCCATTGATCCGCTGGACATCGCCGCAACTCGCGCGCTCGCCACCTGGTTCGAGGGGCGGTTGGTGCACGAGGCAGCGTGACAGGAAGGGTGTTTTTTCTGAACACGGAGAACACCCTGTCCTTAATATCTGACATAATTAAAATTCTATGATGGACAAATCCCCATAAATGGAATGCGATAGAAGGGCGCATCGATTTGGGTGCATGGGAGATCGAGGTGGTCAAGATGCAACGCCGTATCCTGCTGGCAGCTTCCGTGGCTGCGCCCTTGGCCGCGCCGGCCCTGGTGCGGGCGCAGTCCGCCACCACGTTGCGCTATATTCCGCCGGTGGATCTCGGGTTTCTCGATCCGCATTTCAGTTCGGCCTGGGTGGTGCGCAACCACGCCTACATGGTGTTCGACACGCTGTATGGGCAGAACGGAAGGTTCGAGAGTTCGCCACAGATGGCGGCGGGGCATGTGGTGGAGGAGGATGGCCGGTTGTGGCGCATCCGGCTGCGCGACGGGTTGAAATGGCATGACGGGGAGCGGGTGCTGGCGCGGGATTGCGTGGCATCGATCCGTCGCTGGGCGGCCAGGGATTCCTATGGCGCGACGCTGATGGCGGCGACGGCGGAGCTGTCGGCGCCGGATGACGCGACGATCCGGTTCCGCCTGAAGCGGCCATTCCCGAGCCTGCCGGCGGCGTTGGGCAAGGTGCCGACGTTCGGCTGCATGATGATGCCGGAAAGGCTGGCGCAGACCGACCCGTTCAAGCAGATCCCGGAGGTGATTGGCTCGGGGCCGTACAAGTTCCTGCCGGGGGAGCGGGTGCCGGGGGCGCGCAATGCCTATGCCAGGTTCGATGCCTATGTGCCGCGGCCGGATGGGGTGCCGGGGTGGACGGCGGGGCCGAAGGTGGCGCATTTCGAGCGGGTGGAATGGACCACCATTCCCGATGCGGCGACCGCGGCGGCGGCCTTGGCGAGCGGGCAGCAGGATTGGTGGGATTCGCCGGCGCTTGACCTGGTGCCGATGCTGAAGGCACGGGCGGACGTGGCGGTCCGGGTGACCGATATCGGAGGGGCGACGCTGCTGCTGCGGCCGAATTGTTTGCAGCCGCCGTTCGACAACCCCGCGGTGCGGCGCGCGGTGCTGTGGGCGATCGACCAGGCGGAGTTCATGCAGGCGGTGACGTCGGACCCGCAGATGGTCAATCTGCCGCTGGGGATGTTCACCCCGGGCACCCCGATGGCGAGTGCGGCGGGGATGGAGGCGCTGACGGCGACGCGGGATTTCGCGCGGGCGAAGCGCATGCTGGCGGAGAGCGGCTACAAGGGCGAGCGGACGGTGGTGATGGCCGCGCTCGACTACCCCGCGATGAAGGCGGTGGGCGATGTGGCGGCCGATCTGCTGAAGAAGCTCGGCATGAACGTGGATTACGCGGTGACGGATTGGGGCACGGTGTTGCAACGGCGCGCCAAGACGGAAAAGGTGGAGCAGGGCGGCTGGTCGATCTACGTCAACATGCAGGCGGGGTTGGACTGGCTGAGCCCGGCGGTGCATCCGAGCCTGCGCGGCATGGGCACCGGGCCTGGTTCGGCGCCGGGCTGGCCGACCAGCGCACGGATCGAGGAATTGCGGGCGGGGTATTTCGACGCGCCGGACCTGGCGGCGCAGCAGCGCATCGCGGCCGAGATGCAGGCGCAGGGGTTGCAGGACGTGCCGTTCATGCCGGTGGGGCAGTTTTTCCAGCCGACGGCGTATCGCAAGAGCCTGCGGGGGGTGCTGGACGGGTTCGCGACGTTCTGGAACGTGGCGCGCGATGGCTGAGGCGCTGGCCGAGGAGCGGCGGGAGGGGGGCATTACGCTGGCGGCGCTGCGCACCTTCGTCGCGGTGGTGGATGCCGGCAGTTTTTCGCGGGCCGCGGCGGGGCTGGGGGTGAGCCAGCCCAGCGTGTCGGCCCAGTTGACCGGGCTGGAGCGGGCCTGCCGGGTGCCGCTGCTGCGCCGGCGTCCGCGGCTGGAGGTGACGGAGGCCGGGCGGGATCTGCTGGTGCGGGCGCGGCTGATCCTGAGCCGGCTGGCGGAGTTCGAACACTCGGTGGACGCGCTGCATGATCTGCGACGCGGGCGGATTTCGGTGGGGTTGTCCGGCCCGCATCTGGCGATGCGGCGGATTGCCTCGTTCATCGCCGCGCATCCGGCGATCGCGGTGTCGACGCGGATCGGCAATACCGCGGCGCTGCTGGGCGAGGTGGCGCAATGCCGGGTGGATGTCGCGGTGGTGGCGATGGTGGAGGCGGCGGTGGGACTGGCCTGCACGCGGGTGTTCGACCTGCGGTTGGCGCTGTGTGTGCGGCGCGATCATGGGCTGGCGGCGCGCGCTTTGGAGGAGGGGGCGCGGGTGCGGGCGGAGGATCTCGCGGGATTGCCCTTCATCCGGCGCGAGGAGGGGTCGGTGACGCGGCAGGTGGCGGAGCGGGTGTTTGGCGCCGCCGGGGTGGTGCCGGAGGTGGCGCTGGAGGTGATCGGGCGGGAGGCGATGAAGGAGGCGATCGTCGCCGGGCTTGGGGTGGGGGTGTTGTTCGCCCATGAGGCGGAGGGGGATGCGCGGCTGGCGGCGGTGGAGATCGCGGGGGCGGAGGCGCGGGCCGGGATTTATGCGGTGGCGCTGGCGGAATCGCTGGAGATCCCGACGGTGCGGGCGTTCGTGGACCATCTGCTGGCGCGGTATGGCGGGCCATGGCAGGGCTGACCGCGCGGATCGACGCGGCGCTGGAGGGCGAGATCGCGGCGGGGCGGTTGCCGGGGGCGGTGCTGCTGGTGGCGCGCGATGGGCTGCCGTTCCACGCGGCGGTGCTGGGGCGGCTGGATGGCGCGGCGGCGATGCGGAGGGATGCGATTTTCCGCATCTATTCGATGACCAAGCCGCTGGTCTCGGTGGCGGCGCTGATGCTGATGGAGGAGGGGCGGCTGCACCTGGCCGATCCAGTCGGCGCCTATCTGCCGGCGTTCGCGGCGATGCGGCTGCCGGATGGCGGGGCGGCGCGGCCGATGCGGGTGTATGATCTGCTCACCCATACGTCGGGGCTGACCTATGGCGAGCGGTCGGCGGTTCCGGCGGTGCGGGAGGCGTATGCGGGGCTGCCGGTCAATCCGCGCGGGGTGGCGCCGCAGGCGTTCGCGGCGGGGCTGGCGGGGGTGAAGCTGCTGCATCCGCCGGGGAGCGCGTGGGAGTATGGGTTTTCGACCGATCTGCTGGGGCTGGTGATCGAGCGGATCGAGGGGCGGCGGCTGGGCGAAATGCTGCGCGAGCGGGTGTTTGCGCCGCTGGGGATGGTGGATAGCGGGTTCGCGGTGGCGGCGGGGGACGCGGCGCGGATTGCGCAGCCGTTCGCGGCCGATCCGCTGACGGGGGCGGCGTGGCAGGTGCCGAGCCAGACGTTCGACCCGACGGTTGCGCCGCTGATGGACAGCGGCGGGGCGGGGGCGGTTTCCACCGCGGCGGATTATCTGCGGTTTGCCCGCATGCTGCTGGAGGGGGGCACGCTCGATGGGGTGCGCATCCTGAGCCCGGCGAGCGTGCGGTTGATGTGCGCCGATCATCTGGGCGCGCGCGCCGCGGGGGTGGGCGAGGCGGCGATGCAGTCGCCGGGTTATGGGTTTGGCCTGGGGCTCGCGGTGCGGCTGGCGGATGGCGGGGCGAGCGTGCCGGGGAGCCGGGGGGATTGTTTCTGGTCGGGCACGGCGGGGACGAGTTTCTGGATCGACCCGGCGCGGCGGCTCGCCGTGGTGTTCATGGCGCAGGCGCCGGGGGAGATGCGGCTCAGGTTGCGCCGGCTGGTGCGGCAAATTGTTTATCAGGCTCTCGATTGACGGAACACGATATGGACGCATCACTTGCCGCCGCGCTCGCGCTGGCCGCCGCCTCCGAAGCCCGCAGTGTCGCGGCGCTGGCGGAACTGGTTCGCATCCCCAGCCTGACCGGCGAGGAGGCGGCGGGCCAGCGCCATGTCGCGGCCCTGCTGCGGGGGATCGGGGCGGAGGTGGATTGCGCGGAGCCCGATGTGGCGGCGATGTTCGCGCGGTTTCCGGAGATCGCGCAGTATCCGACGCATTGGCAGCATGATTTGATCCTGCCCTACGCGGACTTGCCGACGGCGCAGGCGCTGGCCGCCTCGGGGCTGGAGGGGGTGCTGAATTATCGCGACCGGCCCAACGTGGTGGGGGTGCTGAAGGGGAGCGGGGGCGGGCGGTCGCTGATCCTCAACGGGCATGTCGATACCGTCACCATCGAGCCCGAAGGCGCCTGGACGCGGGCGCCGCACGGGGCGGAGATCGCGGATGGGATGATGTATGGCCGCGGCACCTCGGACATGAAGGGCGGGCTGATGGCGGCGATCCTCGCCGTGACCTATCTGCGGGAGGCCGGGGCGCGGCTGCGGGGGGATGTGATCATCCAGTCCGTGGTGAATGAGGAGCATGCGGGGAATGGCACGCTCGACCTGGTGCGGCGCGGCATCACGGCGGATGCGGCGATCGTGCTGGAGCCGACGGAGAACCAGGTGTTCGTCAGCCATCCCGGCGGGATCTACTGGCAGGTGGACGTGCCGGGCATTCCGCGCTCGCCGGGGGCGCGCTGGAAGGGGCGGGAGCAGGACGGGGTGAGCGCGATCGAGCGGCTGCCGGAGGTGATCCAGGCGCTGCTGGAGGTGGAGCGCGGCTATAACGCGATCGGCACCAATGATCCGCTGGAGCAGGATGTCGCGGCGTTTTCGCTGGTGATGGGGAAGATCGCCGGCGGGCATTACGAGACGGTGACCGCGGGGGACCTCACGCTGAAGGGCGGGGCGTATTTCTCGGGGCGGGTGGGGCGGGTGCAGGACGTCATGCAGTCCTTCCGCGCGGCGATCGGGGGGGCCAACCGGCGCTCGACCCATCTGCGCTGTGACCCGGTGCGGGTGAGTTTTCTGCACCACGACGACAGCACCAACCAGCCGGAGACGCTGCCGGTGGCGCGGGCGATGGCGGCGACGCTGGCGGCGCGCGGGGCGGATGGCGCCATTCGCCACGGGCCGTTCTGCTGCGACTTGCGCCATCTCGTGAACCAGGGCGGCATTCCCGCCATCATTTTCGGCCCTGGCACCATCGCCCAGGCGCACAAGCCGGACGAGCACATCCCGCTCGCCGAATACCTCGCCGCGATTGGCCATCTCATCGAATTCATCCACGCCTGGTGCAACCAGGACGCATGAGGAGGACCGCATGAAACGCCGCTCTTTGCTCGCCGGATTGGCCGCCGCCCCGCTCGCCGCCCCTGCCGTGGCACAGCCGGCGAGGGTGCTGAAATTCATCCCCCAGGCCGACCTCACGCTGCTCGACCCCACGGCCAATGGCGGCTTCGTCACCCGCAACCACGCGATGATGGTCTACGACACGCTCTACGGCATCGATGCCGGCTTCGTCGCGCGGCCGCAGATGGTGGCGGGGCATGTGGTCGAGGATGAGGGCAAGCGCTGGACGCTCACGCTGCGGCCCGGGCTGCGCTTCCACGACAACGAGCCGGTGCGTGGGCGGGACGTGGTGGCGAGCCTGCGGCGCTGGGCGGCGCGGGACAGCTACGGGCAGGCGCTGATGGCGGCGACGGACGAGCTGTCCGCGCCCGGTGACGGCACGGTGCGCTTCCGCCTCAAGCGGGCTTTCCCGGTCGCCGAGGCGCTCGGCAAGCTCGGCGGCTACGTTGCCTTCATCATCCCCGAACGCCTCGCCGACCCCGACCCCGCCAAACCCGTCACCGAGATCATCGGCAGCGGCCCCTTCCGCTATCTCCCGGGCGAGCGGGTGCAGGGCGCGCGCAACGCCTATGCCCGCTTCGAGGGCTATCTGCCTCGCCCGGAGGGCACCACCGACGTAATGGCCGGGCCGAAAATAGCGTATTTCGACCGCGTGGAGTGGCACACCATCCCCGATGCCGCCACCGCGGCGGCCGCGCTGCAAGCCGGCGAAATGGACTGGTGGGAGCAGCCGACGCCCGATCTGCTGCCCCTGCTGCGCAAACAGCCGGGCCTCACCGTCGAGGTGCTGGATACCGTCGGCTACTACGCCTTCCTGCGGCCCAATCACGCGCAGCCGCCGTTCAACAACCCGGCCTTCCGTCGCGCGGTGCTGGGTGCCATCAGCCAGTCCGACTATATGCTCGCCGCCGCCGGCACCGATGCCGCGCTGTGGCGCGATGGCGTCGGCTATTTCCTGCCGGGCGGCCCGATGGCCTCGACGGCCCCGATGCGCGCCGGCCCGCCCGACCTCGACGCCGCCCGCCGCGCGGTCGCCGCCTCGGGCTATGCCGGCGAGAAGCTCGCGCTGCTCGCACCGACCGACTTCCCCGCCATCAACGCGATGAGCGAGGTCACCGGTGACCTGCTCCGCAAACTCGGCGTCAATCTCGACTACCAGGCGATCGACTGGGGCACCGCGCTGAAGCGCATCAATTCGAAGGAGCCGGTGGAGAAGGGGGGCTGGAGCGCCATCTGCACCTACACCGCCGGGATCAACGCGCTGAACCCCGCCGTGCACGCCTATCTCCGTGGCGCCGGCGCCGCGGGGCAATGGGGCTGGCCGGACAGCCCGGCGCTGGAGGCGATGCGGGCACAGTGGTTCGCCGGGGTGTCCGCCGAGGAGGAACGGGCGTTGGGCGCGCGGATGCAGGCCCAGGCGTTCCAGGACGTGCCCTATATGCCGACCGGCATTTTCTTCCAGCCGACCGCGCATCATCGCGCCATGACAGGGCTGCAGAAGATGTTTGCGTTGTTTTATGGGGCGCGGCGGGGGTGAAGGAAGCGGTTCTTTTTTGAAAAAAAGAACCAAAAAACTTTTGTCCGTTTGGCCGCGCAGGCTGACCGGCGAGCGCGAAGCCAATCGATAAAAGTTTTTTGCTCCTTTTTTTCAAAAAAGGAGCGCTTGCTTCCCTACCGCGCGACAAAAAAAACAGCCACCGGCGTGTTTTTTCCCTTGACCGCCGCCAAGCAAATAGTTAAATATAACCACATGAACGCCAACTTATCCAACCCCGCGGCACACGCCGCTCCGCCGGAGCAGCCTTTGCGCGCCCATGTCGCGGCGTTCGCCCCTCGCTTCACCCGCGCCATCGCGGTCCTGCTGGAGACAATCTGCCGCGCCCTCGGCAACAACCCGCGCGCCATCATCCACGAAGCCGTCATCTGCCAGTACATCCAGCGCACCCGGACCCGCTTCCTCGCCCTTCTCGCCCGCATCGCCGCCGGCATCGCGCCCCGCAAGACCTATCCCAGGAAGCCCCGCCCAACCTCCGAAAACCTCGAATCCGAGCGCAAAAACCCCCGCCTGCGGCTCCCCAGCCGCAAGGCCTGGCTCGCCGGCAACATCGAGTATTACGGCCGCATCGCCGCCGGCGGCATCGCCACTTTACTCAACGAGCCCGCCACCGCCCGGATCATCGCCGAACACCCCCAGTCCCAGCGCCTCCTCCGGCCGCTCTGCCACATGCTCGGCCTCGCCATCCCCGCGGTTCCCCGCCTCCCGCGCAAGCCGCCCAAGCCCAAACCCAAACCCAAACAGCGTCGCCTCACCCGGCGCGCGCGCGAGGCGATTCTCTGGTACCCCAACTCCGAGCGGAAGCCGATGAAGCTGCTGCCGAAAAAACCGCCCCGGGACTAGGCGTGGTCACGCGCCTATATTGTTTCGTTATCGAAACAATATCACCATCTGGTCTTCAACACCCCCGGCGGATGCTCCCGCCGCCAATGCCGCGCAATCTCGGCCCGCGTCGTGATCCAAACATCCTGATGTTTGGCCACATGGTCGAGAAACCGCATCAACCCCGCCGTCCGCCCCGGCCGCCCCGCCAACCGCCCATGCAGCCCCACGCTCATCATCCGCGGCATCCCCGCCTGCCCCTCCGCGTAGAGCACATCGAAGGTGTCGCGCAGATAGATGAAGAACTGCTCCGCATCGCCGAACCCGTTGGAGACCGCGAATTTCATGTCGTTGACCTCCAGCGTATACGGCACGAACAACTCGGGCGTCCCCGCGATATCCGCCCAGAACGGCAGGTCATCGGCATAGTTATCGGCAAAATACAGCATCCCGCCGATTTCGCTCAGCAGCCGATACGTCCTCGCACTGGACCGGTTATACCACCCCAGCGCCTTCTGGCCGCATAATTCCTCATGCAACCGCAACGTCTCGATGATCTCCGCCCGTTCCCCCGCCTCATCCTCCGGCGGGTTGCCGTTCCAGCGCATCCCATGGGTGGCGATCTCCCACCCCGCCTCGTTCATCGCCGCCACCGCCTCGGGGTTGCGCCCCATCGCCATCGTCACCCCGTAGACGGTGATGGGGATGTTGCGCGAGGTGAACAACCGCCACAACCGCCAGAACCCCACCCGGCTGCCGTACTCCCACAGGCTCTCCGCCGTCAGCGAGCGCGCGCCCATCACCGGAGTGGTGATATGCTCGGTGAGGAAACTCTCGCTGCGGTCATCCCCATGGAGGACCGACTTCTCGCCGCCCTCCTCGTAGTTGATAACGATCTGCAACGCGATCTTCGCGCCCCCCGGCCAGCGCGGATCGGGCGGGTTGCGCCCATAGCCCACCACGTCGCGCGGATAGTCCGATGTCGCGGGATCGAAAGGATTGCTCATCGCCTGGTCTCCGGATAAGGCGGGCGGCCCGGGTCGTCATCGCCCCAATGCAACACAACCCGCTCGACACTGACAGTCTCGCCCAGCCGGATCACGTTCACCGTCCCCGCCAGATCGGGCGAGCCCGAATAGAAAGCGGGAACGCTGCCATCCCCCACCGGGGTCGGCCGGTCCCAATGCCCAAGCGCCAGGTAATCCGCCCCGGTCCCCGCGATCGCCGCGTCGCTCAACAGCCAGGACCGGTGCGCCTGGTCACGCCATTCCTCATCCGGCACGTAATGCCCATGCGCCATCACCACCTGCCGCCGCGCCCGCCGCGGATGCGCCTCAAGCAGCGGGTGCATGTCGTCGAAGCTGCGATGCGCCTTGCCCCGGATTTCAAGCGCGAGATGATCGAACACGATCGCCTCGTCATGCGTCAGCCCCAGCACGCCCACATGCCCAAGCCCATCCAGCCCCGCCCGGTGAAACACCCCATTGGGCAAAATCGGATCATGATTTCCCGGGAGCATCACCACCGGAATCCGCGCCCCCGCCAGAATCTCCCCCGTCCGTTCCAGCACCGGCCGGGAAACCCGCGGATTATCGAACGTATCGCCGGCCAGCAGCACAAGATCCGCCCCGAGCGCCTCCGCCGTCCGCAGAATCGCCGCCAGCCCGACATTGCCGTTGCCCGGCCCCTTGCCCGCCCCGTCATCGATATGCACGTCCGAACTATGGACCAGCACG
>CAIYPH010000141.1 GCA_903928045.1 uncultured Rhodospirillales bacterium | reverse complement strand
TCGTGCGCGCTGTGGCGAGCGCGATCACCGCCAGCACCAGCATCACAATGAACAGATACTCGATGTAGTTGATCTGGATGCCCGCGAATTCGATGGTGTCCGGGCGGATGATGTAGGCGCCACGCGAGCCGCCGACATAATCCCAGTTGAGGAAGAGGAGGTAGCCGATCTCGCCCACCACCACGGTGGCGATGGCGTAGTAGTGGCCGGAGAGGCGGAAGCAGGGCCAGCCGACCAGCAGGGCCGCGAGCCCGCCGACCGCGGCACCGATGAAAATACCGGCACTTGGCGGCAATCCTGCCTGCACATAGAGCAGCGTGGAGACGTAGCTGCCCATGCCGAAATAGACGGCGTGACCGAGCGAGATTTGCCCGCAATAGCCGCCGATGATGTTCCATGCCTGGGCGAGGCCGGCGAACAGCAGCGAGAGGATGATGACGTTGAGCGCGGTGACGTCCTTTACCGCCATCGGTGCGAAAATCGCCACCGCCAGCAGCAGGCCGGCGACGATCAGTTCCCGCCGGCGGCGGCGGGTGATGAAGTTGTCCATGCTCATAGCGTCCCGAACAGGCCGCGGGGGCGGAACATCAGCACCAGCAGATACACGCCGAACACCCCGATCTGTTTCAGCGAGGGTTCGAGCACCACCGCGGTGAAAGCCTCGACCTCGCCGATCAGCAGGCCGGCGACCAGGGCGCCGCCCATGCTGCCGAAGCCGCCGAGTGCCACCGTGACGTAGGCGATCAGGGCGAAGCTCGCGCCAACATTGGGGCCGACATAGTAGAAGCCGGCGAGCATGACGCCGGCGATGCCGACAGCGCCGGCGCCGAGGCCCCAGCCGAGAGCGAAAATGCGGTCCCGATCAATCCCGATCAGCGCGACCGCCTCGCGGTCTTCGCGCGTGGCTTCCAGCGCCTTGCCGAATTCGGTGCGGGAAATCAACAGCAGTCCGGCAAAGGCGGCCAGGCAAACGGCGGCGGCGGCCAATTGGGGGAGCGGGAAATATACGCCGGCAAGATTCAGCGTGCGGTCCGACAGCCATGTGTGGTTGACGCTACGGAACTCGCCGCCCCACACGAACTGGGCGGCACCGCGGATGAAGATCGCCAGTCCGAAGGTGACGAAAATCTGCACCATGCCGCGGTTGAACTGCACGCCCAGTGCGCGGGAGATCATGCCGCGATAAATCGCCATGCCGCCGAGGAACAGCATGGCGGCGACGATCGGGAGTTGCAGCATCGGGTCCAGCCCGGTGGCCTGCCAAATTACGAACACCGCGTACATGGCGAGCATCATCAGCTCGCCATGCGCGAAATTCACCACATCCATCAACCCAAATATGAGGCTGAGCCCGGCTGCCACCAGCGCGTAGATCAACCCCATCAACAGGCCGCCGGCGGCGACTTGCAGTACTGTTTCGAGCGTCATTCGGGCGCGCCGGCGCAGGAGGCAAGCGCTTCTTTTTGAAAAAAGAAGCAAAAACTTTTTATCCGTTGGCGTCGCACTCTCCCGGGAGAGCGCGACACAAAACAGATCAAAGTTTTTTGGTTCTTTTTTTCAAAAATGAACCGCTTGCTTGCCTCTCCTTCAGCCTCCGACATTCCACACCACGTCCTTGGCCGCGAGGTCGAACGGCCAGATGGTCTTGTAGGTGCCGTCGAATACCTGCTGGATCACCGGGTTGCACAGCGTGTTCTGCCCGGTCTCGTCGAACTTCACGCCGGCCCAGGGCATGATGGTCTGGCTGCCCGGCATATCGGTGGCGACAAGCGCCTTGCGGATGTCGTCCGGCTTGGCCGAGCCGGCGCGGTTGATGGCGTCGGCCAATACCAGCAGCGCGGTGATTTCGCGCGATGTGTTGTCGTTCATGTCCTTGTTGTTGTGGGCCTTGTAGAGGCCGTTCACCACGGGGATGGCGGGGCGCAGCTTGTCGGCGTCGAGCGCGAAGGATGAGCGGCTCATCGCGCCCTCGGCGAGCGCGCCGGCGCCCTGCATGAAGGCGCTTTCCTGGAAGCCGGCGGCCTGGGCGAGGATGGCCTTGGGCTTGTAGCCGATCTCGTTCATCGCCTTGAGAATGAGGATGGCGTCAGACGTGTAGGAGGAGGGCAGCAGTACGTCAGCGTTCGCCGCCTTCAGCTTCTGCGCCTCGGTGGA
This sequence comes from uncultured Rhodospirillales bacterium, assembly GCA_903928045.1. The sequence goes on along the minus strand of CAIYPH010000141.1, from coordinate 652 downwards.
GAGCGAGGGCGAGGAGGCGCGATAGCGGATATCGGCGGCCACCGGAATACCGGCGGCGGCGGCCAGCTTGCGCTGCACGTTCGAGCTATCGGTGCCGAAGATGCTGTCCTCATAGAACAGCGCGACGGATTTCGCGGGCTTGCCGGTCTTCTTCGCCACGTCGGCCAGGAAGTCGAACATCCCCTTGGTGAACATCTCGTCGTGCGGCCCGGTGCGGAAGAACCACTTGAGGCCGCGCTGGTTGAGGCTCGGCGAGGAGTTGTCGGCCGAGATATACGGCACCTCGTAGCGTTCGGTCACCTGGCTGATAGTAGCGCCGGTGGCCGAGGTGTAGGAGCCGACAATGGCCACCGCCTTGTCCTGGGTGATCAGCCGCTCGGCTTCGGCGCGGGCCTTCTGCGGGTCGTTCTGGCTGTCGGCGAAGACGAGCTTGATCTTGGTGCCGCCGAGCTTGTCGAGCCCGCCGCCCTTGCCCATGGCCACGCCGATCGGCGCATGGGTGTCGTTGATGATTTTCGCCGCCACTTCATAGGCCGCCTTGGCATCGAGCCCGACGGCCGCGCCATTGCCGGTGAGCGGATAGACGACGCCTATGACGACGTCGTCGGCAGCGCGTGCGGCCCTGCTGCTGGCCATGGCGGCCCCGGCGCCG
>CAIYPH010000140.1 GCA_903928045.1 uncultured Rhodospirillales bacterium | reverse complement strand
CGGCGGGCTGCGCGGGGGCGGCCGCAGCGGCGGGGGATGCGGGCTGCGCGGCGCCCGGTTGGGCCTGCGCCTGCGCCTGTTCGGCGCGGGCTGCCTCGGCCTCCAACTCGCGGGCCTTGGCCTCTTCCTCGGCCTGACGGCGGGCATCCTCTTCGGCGGCCTTGCGGGCCTCCTCCTCGCGGCGCTGCGCCTCTTCGGCGGCGGAGAGGATGGAGATCTTCTCCTGCTCGCGGCGTTCCTGCTCGCGGCGCTCGGCCTCGCGGCGGACCACCTCGCGCTGCTGCTCGATCAGCACACGCTGGCGGACGGCAAGCTCGGTCGCGGTCAGCGCGCGGCCGGCCCCGGCGGGCGGGCGGGACACCTGCTGCACCGGGCGCGGCGTGCTGGGGGCGACAACGTTGGACGTCGGCGCCGGCGTGGGGGCCACGGGGGCGGCCGGCGCCGGCACGCCCGGGGCACCCGGGGCGCGCTTCTTGCGCACCTCGACCTGCACGACCTTGGTGCGGCCATGGCTGAAACTCTGTCGCACGGAACCAGCATCCACGGTCCGGCCGACTTCCGTCCGCCCTGCGGGGCGCAGCGAAAGCCTGCCCTTGCCCGTGTCCTGATCGTTGCCTTCGCTCATCTACCCGTCCGTTCTGTACTCATCCGCGCCTCGCACCGCCCGACTGCATCACGCCGTCAGACCCGCCAACCGCCCTGCCTCCACGCGCAACGCTTCGGCCAACCGGCCCCGCGCCACCACCACATGCACCACGTGCTCGCGCCCGAAAATGGCTCCGAGCCGCGCGCCGTCCAGCGGTGTCACCACTGTCAGCTCCGCAGCCCGTCCGCCCAGGAAACGCGCACGCTCATCAACACTTCCATCGCTGGCCTGCACGACGAGCCCGGCCCGCCCCGCATCCAGCCACTCCCGCGCCTTCACGAAACCCGCCACCGCCTGCCCGGCGCGGCGGGCCAGCCCAAGCGTATCTCCGATCCGACGCACCAGCGCCACCTGAAGACCGGGAAGGAGATCGGGGGGCACTGACACCTGACCGCGGGCCGCTTTCGCAAAAGCGCCCCGAGTACGAGCGGTTTCTATCACATCCCCGACCGCGCTCAACCAGATTCCCCGGCCGGGCAGCTTTGCGGTGAGGTCGGGCACCACCTGACGCTCCGGCCCGATGACGAAGCGGATCATCAGCTCCTTCGGCATCCGGGCCCGTGTCACCGCGCAGCGGCGCAGCGGGCCGATTTCCGCCTCGTCCTCGATATCCTCGACGTCGATGGCCGAAGCGTCCGGATCAGCCTTGATCGGCGGCTCCATCTTCCCCTTCGAACCAATGCGCGCGGGCGGCCATGATCACCGCGTTCGCGGTCTCCTCGTCCATCGCCGCCTCACCGACGATTTCCACCAACTCGTCGGAGGCGAGATCGGCGAGGTCATCGAGCGCTTTCACGCCCTTCTCGCCGAGCGCCACCAGCATCGAGGGGGTGAACACCTCGAAGGCCGCGATATCGTCCGTCACTCCGAGCGCGATGCGCTTTTCGTTCAGCTCGCCATCGCGCTTGATGAGATGGTTCTCGGCGCGGCGGATCAGTTCTTCGGCCACCTGCTCGTCGAAACCCTCAATATCCGCCAGTTCGTCCATCGGCACGAAGGCCAGCTCCTCGATGGTGTTGAAGCCTTCCTGCACCAGCAGCCCGGCAATCACGTCGTCCACGTCGAGCGCATCGACGAACAGCCCGGTGCGGCGGCGGAACTCCTCCTGCCGGCGCTCGCTCTCCTCCGCCTCGGTGAGGATGTCGATATCCCAGCGGGTGAGCTGGCTGGCCAGACGCACGTTCTGGCCGCGACGACCGATGGCGAGTGACAACTGGTCATCCGGCACCACCACTTCAACCCGCCCGGCCTCCTCGTCCATCACCACCTTGGAGACTTCCGCCGGCGCCAGCGCGTTGACCACGAAGGTCGCGGTGTTCTGCGACCAGGGAATGATGTCGATCTTCTCGCCCTGCAACTCCTGCACCACGGCCTGCACGCGGCTGCCGCGCATACCCACGCAGGCGCCGACCGGATCGATTGAGCTGTCGTTCGACAGCACCGCGATCTTGGCGCGTCTGCCCGGATCGCGCGCCACCGACTTGATCTCGATGATGCCGTCATAGATTTCCGGCACTTCCTGGGCGAACAGCTTGGCGAGGAAGCCGGGGTGCGTGCGCGACAGGAAGATCTGCGGGCCGCGGGGCTCCTCGCGCACGTCGTAGATATAGGCCCGCACGCGGTCGCCATTGCGGAAACTCTCGCGCGGGATCAGCTCGTCGCGGCGCAGCAGCGCCTCGGCGCGGCCGATTTCCACCATGAGGTTGCCGTATTCGGTGCGCTTGACGACGCCGTTGATGACTTCGCCGACGCGGTCCTTGAACTCCTCGTACTGGCGCTTGCGCTCGAGATCGCGCACGCCCTGCACGATCACCTGCTTGGAGACCTGGGCGGCGATGCGGCCGAAATCGATCGGCGGCAGCGGATCAATGATGAAATCGCCGACCTTGGAGCCCGGGCGGAAGCGCAGTGCGATATGAACGGGGATCTGCGTCTCCTCGTTCTCGATGGTCTCGACGATCTCGGTCCAGCGGGAGAGGCGGACATCGCCGGTCTTGCGGTCGATGGTGGCGCGGATGTCCTTCTCGTGGCCGTACTTGGCGCGGCCGGCCTTCTGGATGGCGCTCTCGATCACCTGCAGCACGTCGTCGCGCTCAATGGCTTTTTCGCGCGCGACGGCATCGGCGACCAGCAGGAGTTCGGGACGGGCGATGGCGGTATCCATGGGGCGTGCCCTTTCAGTTCGTCGGCTTGGAGGCGGCGGTGGCCGCGATGAGTTCGTCGGTGAGGACCAGCTTGGCGCGGCGAATATCGCCCATTGGCAGGGCGAGCTCGCCGCCTTCGTCGAGGATCATGCGGGCCTCGGCGGCATCGGCGCCCAGTATCACGCCGCTGATCCGCTTGCGTCCGTCCACGGGGATGTCCATCTCGACGCGGGCACGATGGCCGATATAGCGGTTCCAATCCTTGATGCGGGTCAGCGGCCGATCGATCCCGGCGGAGCTGACTTCGAGCGTCCAATTCCCAGGGATCGGGTCGGCGACGTCAAGCACGGCGCCCACGGCACGGCTGATCGCCTCGCAATCCTCGACCGTGATCATCGCGCCATCGGCGCGGTCGGCCATGATCTGCACCGTCGGCCGCTCGCGGCCAAGCACGGCGACGCGCACCAGCTCATAACCCATGTCGATCAACGTCGGCATGATCGCGTCCGCGATGCGAGCTTCGAGGCCGGTGTGGCGCGGGATGTCTCCGGTGGCGGTCATGGGTTCCAAAACAAAAAAGGCGGCCCGTGAAGGCCACCCCCCGATAGTCGCGGAAGATTTCGTATTCCCGTCATATAGCGCCGCCGCCGCCCGTATGCAAGCCGCCTGGCACCCGCCCGTTGCCCCGGCGCGGCTTGGCGCGGTAACGAAGCGGCATGTCAGTCACTCCGATGTTGTGCGTGGTCGTTCCGGTGCTTAACGAGGCGGGCAATATCGCCCCGCTCGTGGCCAAGCTGCATGGCGTACTGCGCGGCATCGACTGGGAAGTGATGTTCGTCGACGATGACAGCCGCGACGGCACAAGGGACGCCATCGCCAAGGTGGCCGCCGGCGATCCGCGGGTGAGGATGATCCACCGCATCGGCCGGCGCGGCCTTTCCTCGGCCTTCATCGAGGGCGCCCAGGCCAGCTTCGCCCCCTATATTGCCGCGATGGACGGGGATTTGCAGCACGACGAGACGGTGCTGCCGAAAATGTTCGCCGCGCTCAGTGCCGATGAATGCGATATCGCGATCGGCAGCCGCTACGTCGAGGGCGGCGGCATCGGCGAGTGGGACGCGACCAGGGCTGGGATGTCCAGCCTCGCCACCCGGCTCGCCGGCATCGTGCTGCGCACCCATGTGTCGGACCCGATGAGTGGGTTCTTCATGCTGAAGCGCGGCGTGTTCGATCAGGCCGCCCGCAAGCTGTCGGCGATGGGCTTCAAGATCCTGCTCGACATCATCGCCTCGCTGCCCTCACCGCCGCGCGTCAAGGAGTTACCCTATCAGTTCCGCACCCGCGTCTCCGGCGAAAGCAAGCTCGATGCCGGGGTGCTGCGCGACTACATCCTGCTGATCGTCGACAAGCTGGTGGGCCATATCGTGCCCGTCCGATTCATCCTCTTCGCCGGCGTCGGCGCGGTCGGGATTGCGGCGCATCTGATTGTCCTTCGTACCGGGCTGCGCTTCGGCCTATCCTTCGCCGCGGCGCAAACGCTGGCGACCGCGGTCGCGATCCTCGGGAATTTCTCGCTCAACAACACCTTCACCTTCCGCGAACGCCGCCTCAAAGGGCCGCGCTTCCTGGTCGGGCTGCTGACCTTCTCACTGATCTCCAGCGTCGGCGCCTACATGAACGTCAATATCTCCGCCCTGCTGGTGGGCGAGACGCACACCACATGGTACGCAGCCGGGGTGCTCGGCGCAGTGATGAGCCTGGTGTGGAACTACGCGGTGAGTTCGGCGGTTACCTGGAGGCGCTAAGCCGCTCGCACGTCCAGTAGAGCGGCGTGCGCCCGGCGCGCAGGGCCTTCGCCTCGTAGCGGGTCGGCGGCCAGCCCGCGGGCCGTTCGCTGACCGGCGGCGGCACGGCGAAGAGGTCCTGCCCGGCCAACACCTCAGCGACCCAGGCCTGGTAGGTCGGATCATCAGAGGCAATCCGCCAAATCCCGCCCGGCGCCACCACGCGGGCGATCTCGGGGATGAAGGCCGGGTGCACGAAGCGCCGCTTGGCATGGCGGATTTTCGGCCAGGGGTCGGGGAACATCAGGAACAGCCGCTCGATCGCAGCATCCGGCAAGGCGCGCAACAGATCCCGCGCGTCGTCGTCCCACAGGCGGAGATTGCCCGGCACCGGGGCGCTCACCTCGCCACCCTCCGGCACCAGCTTGGCGAGCAGAGAGCAGATGCCGGTCTCGAACACCTCGCAGGCGATCAAGCCAATATCTTGGTTGCCCCGCGCCAGCGCCTCAGCGTGCTCGCCGCCACCGAAGCCGACCTCGAACCACAGGGCGCGCGGCCGCGGGTCGAAAGCGGCCAAGGGATCACCGGCCTGCGCGATATCGAAGCG
>CAIYPH010000139.1 GCA_903928045.1 uncultured Rhodospirillales bacterium | reverse complement strand
TGCTATCGCACGCCACGATCTCTGTGCTTTCATGGCCCGCGCGATCGCGTGAGGGGGTTGGGTATGGCGGGACGGAAGCGGGCGAAGGATGTGGCGCCGACGGGGGCGTTGCCGGTGGAGGACTACCGGCACGCGGAGGCGAAGCGGCCCAATAATCCGCCGGCCGCCATCGCCGCCGAGGGGCGGATTCCGGCCGCGCCGCGGATCACCTACGCCTATTCCCCGCGGCTTGACCCGGCGCTGCGCGCCGATCCGTCGGGCCGGGCGGATGCGTTGCCGCTGCTGCTGGAGAAGGCCACGCGGGAGAAGCTGACGGCCGAGGAGGCGGCACTGCTGGCCGAGGCCCTGCGACGGCACGAGCCATGGCTGGAATGGGCCGGGAAGCGGGAGATGCCGGGCTTTGCGGTGGACCCGGTGGCGCTGCATATCCATGAGCGGGTCAGCACCCAGGCCATCCTGCGGGCGGCGGCGCGGCAGGATGTGACGCGCGATCTGTTTGCCGACCCGGCGCTTTCCTATGCGCAGGCGGTGAAGTTCTACCAGCACGACGTGGACTGGGCGAACCGGTTGATTCTGGGGGACAGCTTGCAGGTGATGGCGAGCCTGGCGCAGCGCGAGAATCTCGCCGGCAAGGTGCAGATGATCTATCTGGACCCGCCCTATGGGATTCGATTTGGCAGCAACTTCCAGCCGGAGACCGGCAAGCGTACCGTGTCGGATCGCGAGGCTGACCTCACGCGGGAACCCGAGATGGTTCGAGCCTACCGGGACACTTGGCGACTCGGGGTTCATTCATACCTTGCATATCTGCGCGATAGGCTGGTGGTGGCGAGATCGCTGTTGGCGGAAACCGGTAGCATCTTCGTACAAATTGGTGATGAGAATGTCCACAGAGTTCGAAGTCTTCTGGACGAAATTTTCGGAGCCGTGAATTTCATTAGCCTAATAACGGTCAAAAAAACAGGAGGTCAAACGTCGGAAACATTGTCGGCTGTCTCAGATTATATCATATTTTACTGTAAAAATCGCGATTTTTTCTTCTTCAAACCCCCTCTTTCCGAACTGAAGGCTGGTCAGGGCGCAACCACTGGAGAGCGCTACGACCAAATGCAGCTACCAGACGGTCAAGAACGCCGCGCTACAGATGCCGACCTCGATGCTTCCGATGCCCGATTTTTTCAACTCACCTCCACTTCCTCGAACCGACCCGCACGGGAGCATGAGCGCACGGAAATCCCGTTTGAGGGTCGTGCGTTTCCGCCTCCAGATGGACGAACTTGGTCAACGACCCCAATGGGCATGGACAGACTGATCCGTGCCGGCCGGATATCAGGTGCTGGAAAGACGCTGAGATTCCGCCGCTACCTTCAGGATTTTGCGGCAACCACGATCGGTAATTTTTGGGCCGACGTGGCAGGGGCAACGGACAAGAGCTACGTGGTAGAGACCAATCCGCGTGTGATTGAGCGCTGTATGCTGATGGCAACCAAGCCTGGTGACATCGTGCTTGATGCGACATGTGGTTCGGGCACAACAGCATTCGTCGCCGAGCAATGGGGCCGCCGGTGGATCACCATCGACACATCCCGCGTCGCTATCGCGATCGCGCGGCAACGGCTGCTGACCGCGAAATTCGATCACTACCGACTCAAAGATGAGGCGAAGGGGCTACTCGGAGGCTTCATCTGCAAGGAGGTCCCGCACATCATGCTGCGCTCCATCGCGCAGAATGCCGCCCTTGACCCGATCTTCGCCAAACACGATCCGATCCTGGACACGCGCCTTACCGATCTGAATGCGACCATGGCGACGATCGGCAACAATCAGCGGAGTGATCTCCTCGGCAAGCTGCTCGCCAAGCAGAAGCGCGAGGGCAAGCGCGCCATCACCGAAGCCGACCGTCGCCGCTGGGACCTGCCGAAGCCGCCGGACGGCTTCCAGCACTGGACGGTGCCGTTCGACACCGACCCGGACCACCCCGAGGAGTTGGCCCAGGCGATCATCGCCTATCGCGCGGCCTGGCGGGCGAAGCAGGATGAGGTGGACCAGGCGATCGCCGATGCCGCGGAGCCGGAAGACCTGCTGGACCAGCCGCAGGTGGTCCGGGGCATCACCCGCGTCTCCGGCCCGTTCACGGTGGAAGCGGTGCAGCCGGCCGAAACCAGCCTGGACGAGGCCGGCAGCGCCAGCCCGATCGACGGCGCGCCGGAGACACTCGACGAAACCTTTGCCGAGCAAGCCACCGGCGGCGTGGCCGCCGAGCCGCAAAACGCCGAAGCCTATCTCGACCAGATGCTCCGCCTGTTGAAAATGGACGGGGTGCGGTTTCTCGATAATCGCGTGATGAAATTCTCGCGCATTGAACCGCTGGGGGCACGCTCCCAGGCCATCCATGCCGAGGGACGATGGGCGCCCGCGGGAGATGCCGATGCGGACCCGGAAGGCCGCGCCACTGTGGCGATCGCGTTCGGCCCGCAATATGGGCCGGTGACCGCCAGGCAGGTGGAGCAGCTGATCCGCGCCACCTCCCGCCGCGGATATGACGACCTGGTGATTGCCGGGTTCGCGTTCGATGGCGCGGCGCAGGCGGCGATCGAGGAGGCCGAGCATCCCGATCTGCGCGTCCACATGGCGAATATCCGCCCCGACGTGAATCCGGGGATGGCCGGACTGTTGAAGGATGCGCCGGCCTCGCAGTTGTTCACCGTGTTCGGCAAGCCGCGCTCGAAGCTCGAACCGGCGGGCAAGGATGAATGGCGCGTGGTGATGGAGGGGGTGGATATCTACGACCCCGTCACCAACATCACCACCCCCAGCCGTGCCGACAAGGTGGCCGCTTGGTTCGTGGACAGCGACTATGACGGCCGCAGCTTCTGCATCACGCAGGCCTTCTTCCCGGACAAGGATGCGTGGGCGAAGCTGAGCGCTGCGTTGAAGGGGGTGGTGGACGAGGAAGCCTTCGCGACCCTGTCCGGCACCGTCAGCCTGCCGTTCGCGAAAGGCGAGCATGCCTGCGTCGCGGTGAAGGTGATCGACCCGCGCGGCAATGAGGTGATGCGCCTGCATCGGCTGGAGGGCTGAGGCGATGGCGCCAAGGGTAAAAAACGCGCCACCGCAGCAGCAGGACATTCCGATCCAGCCGGTCGAGCGTCCGATTCTGTGTTCGCCCTATACGGAGCCGAACCAGCACTGGAAATACGACACGCTGACCGGCGCTGCACGGAAGGAGCCAGGGCGGCGCCCGGCTTCCTATTGGTACAAGACGGAGCGGACGGGCAGCGCGCAGATGTCGCTGCTGGCGCAGGAGCAACAGGACGACCTGCCTTTGCCCAACCTGCTGCGCGATGATGTGCGCCGCTGGCGGGAGGCTGATTACCGCGGGGCCACTCTGGCGACGCGGGAATTGCTCCGCCATTGGGGGCGGGAGGACCGGGAGCGCCGGCTGTTCTTCGGCCAGCGCGAGGCGGTGGAGACGATCATCTATCTGGCGGAAATACGCTTCACGGGCCGCACCAGCAGGCTGCGATTTGCGCCGAAGGTGACGGAGGACGATCTGGGGCGCCTGCTGACGGGTGTGCGGCCCGGCCCCGCCTTCCAACTGACGCAAGGCGCCGAGTTCTTTCCGACGCTGGTGGACCGGCCGGCCGATCCCGCGTTGAAACCGCTGCGACGGCTGGGCACCAAGCTGGCCACCGGCAGCGGCAAGACGCTGGTCGCGGCGATGGTGATCACCTGGGCGTTCGTGAACCGCGGCATCAGCCCGGAAAGTCGGGAATACCCGGATGTGGCGTTGCTCTGCGCGCCGAACCTGACGGTGAAGGAACGACTTGGCGTGCTGCGGCCGGACGCGCCCGATAATTATTACGACGCGTTCCATCTGGTGCCGTCGAAGTGGCGGCCGTTACTGCATCGCGGGACGGTGATCATCGAGAATTGGCACCGCTTTGCACCGGAAAGCCCGCACAAGGAGGGCGACAAGAGCTATCCCGTTGTCGACAAGGGCGAGGAGATGCCGGCGGATTTTCTCCGGCGCATCCTCGGCGGTGCCGCGGATCGGCTGCCGATCCTGGTTATCAACGACGAGGGCCATCATTGCTGGCGGCCGGCGCCGGGCGTGGCGGCCGGCTCCGGACTGACGGGCGACGACAAGGCGACGTTCGAGGAAGAAGCTCAGGAGGCGACCGTTTGGGTGGACGGGCTCGACCGGCTGAATGCGGCCGGCGGCGATGCGCCGGGTATCGCCATGGTGGTCGATCTGTCGGCCACACCGTTCCGGATCAAGGGCAGCGGCTATCCCGAGGGTCAGCCTTTCCCCTGGATCGTGTCCGACTTCGGGCTGGTGGATGCGATCGAGAGCGGGATCACAAAAATTCCGCGGCTCCCCGTGCAGGACACGACGGGGCGCCCGGACCCGCGATATTTTCGCCTGTGGGAGGCAATCCGGGACGGGTTGCAGCCGGGCGAGAAACTGCCCGGGCGATCGGGCAAGCCGAAGCCCGCGGTGGTCTGGCGGGAGGCGGAAGGCGCGCTGGTGCAGATCATGGGCCAGTGGAAGGAGCGCTTCGAACGCATCCAGGCTGCACAGCCTGGGGTGGACCGGACTCCGCCCTGTGTCATCGTCGTTTGCGACAACACGGACATTGCGGAGGAGTTCTATCGGCGCATCAGTGGCGAGCAGGTGATCGAGACGGTCACCGAGGCGGAGGTGATGGAGGTCCTGGAGGAGGACGACGGTGAGGAGGAGCCGCCCATCGCCAAGCGCGGGAAGAAGCCAAAGCCCCGCATTGCGTACGGTTCCGGCGAGGTGTTCCCCGAGTTGTTCAGCAATACGGCGGAGCGAAAGGTCACCATCCGTATCGACAGCAAGCTGCTGGCGCAGGCGGAGGCGGGCGGGAATGGGGGTGGCAAGAAGAGGGCCGATGCCGCCGAGGAACTGCGGCGCGTGGTCGCCACCGTCGGCAAGGCTGGTGAGCCGGGCGAGCATGTTCGTTGTGTCGTCTCGGTTGCGATGCTGACGGAGGGGTGGGACGCCAACACGGTCACTCAGATCCTTGGTCTGCGGGCATTCACGAGCCAGTTGCTGTGCGAGCAGGTCGTTGGCCGTGGCCTGCGGCGGATGGACTACAAGCCGGACCCGGCGACCGGGCTGCTGACCGAGGAATATTGCGACGTCTATGGCGTGCCGTTCTCGGTGATCCCGTTCCGCGGCCGACCGGTGAACAAGCCGGAACCCGACGACACGCCGCCAAATCTCGTGAGGGCTTTGCCCGAACGGGCGGCAATGGAAATGCGCTTTCCGGTGGTGGAAGGTTATGCCTTCGCGCTCCGGCGCAACCTCATCCGATGCGATGTCGGTGCGATGGAGACGCTGCGCATCGAGCCGAACCGCGAACCCACCGGGACGTTCGTGCGCCCGCAGGTGGGCGTGCAGGTGGGCGGCGGCATGGCGGAAACACCGTCGCCATTCGGCTTCGCTCAGCAGAACCGCGATGCCTATTATGACTCGGTCCACCTCCAGACGGTCATGTTCCAGGCGGCCCAGCGTGTCGTCGAGGAGTTGACCCAGGCTGGCACCTCTGGCGTGGAGGGCAGGAAGCGCCGCGTGTTTGCGCTGCAATCACGGCATGCGCTGTTCCCGCAGGTGTTTCGCGTCGTCGAGGAATACGTACGGCGAAAGGTGGACTTCAATGGCGCGCCCGAGCCGGAGCTTGGCCTGGAGAAGTATACAAGGCAGGTGGTGGAGCGGGTGCGTGACGCGATCCAGCCGGATGAGTCATCCGGCGAGCCGCCGCTGCTGCCGCTCCTGAACCGCACCCAGGAGATCGGCAGCACCGCCGGTGTGGAGTTCCGCACGAAGCGCCCGGTCTTCGCGACGATGGCGAGCCACATTGGGCACGTAGTGGCGGACACCGCGGCCTGGGAGCAGAGCGCCGCCTTTCGATTGGAGCAGGCTGCGCAACAGGGACTGATCCGCTTCTATGCGCGCAATGAAGGGATGGACCTGAGCATCCCATATGAGTTCCTCGGGGTTGACCATGGTTACGAGCCGGATTTCCTCGTGCGTATGGCGATGCCCGAAGGCGAACCTGACTTCACTTTGGTGCTGGAGGTGAAGGGCTTCGAAGACAATCAGACGACCGCGAAGCACGAGGGTGCGCGGCGCTGGGTGCGGGCGGTGAACAATTGGGGGAAGCTTGGCCGGTGGGACTTCCACGTCTGCCGGAACCCGCAGATGCTGGAGCGGGAACTACGCTTCCTTGAGCGTCCCAGCGCGAGGATTGCCGACCATGCCGTTTGATCCAATCAAGCCTGTCCGGTGCCAGAAATGCAGCTGAAGCAAGCTGGTCGAAGGAGTTGCGTTGCAATCTCACGAAATACGCTCCATCAGCCCACCATCATCTCCGCCAACTGATTGGAGATACTGTTGGCGGCCAGCTTGATCGGATCGGCGGCGAGGTGGGCATAGCGCGCCGTGGTCTGAACCTGCGTGTGTCCGAGCAGCTTGCCGGTTGTCGGCATGCGGACCATCGACAGAATGGTCGCCTGCGCTGCGTAGCAATAGAGACAAAATACAGGCCCGTTCCGCTCTCCAAGCCTCAACTGCATCGGTTCCATTGCACTGATGAAGCCTCCGCGACACAGCCGCCGACAGTGGCGGTGTTCAATCATTGTTAGTTACGATGCGACGTCATCTTTCGACAACGCGGGTTCAGCGATAGCTCGGCGGCAGCTCGCCTCCAACTGCCAAAAAGACGCCTGGGTTGCGAGTAGTCCCACACGTCTGAGCGCAGCCACACGGTCCTTATATTGCTCCGCGAATATTGCTGGCGGCTGCCAAGCCTCGGCTGCGGCGTATAAATCTTTTTCGACGCTGAATAAGGTTCCCGCGAGGCCAAACGCCAGATCTACGCCGAGAAGCGTGCCAGCGACGTTTTCGAGCAATGGAGTAAGAGCGGAATCAGGCGTAAGCCAAGGACGGACCATCCACGCCAGTTCCATCGTCCAGATGCGCAATGCTGAGTTGTGGTGGTTGAGATTGCTAACGAGTTCATGCAGCGCCGCAGTTTGCCCAGGATTCGGCTTCCAGGATGCGGCCGCGAGGCGCCACGGAAGGCGATCCGCCCAAGGAACATCTCGTTGTTCTGCAAGGGCGATATTAATCTCTGTCTGCCGCCAAGCGAAGTTCGTGAAAGACTTGCCATATTGCTGGGCGAACAGGACCGCAGTGAGAGCGAGTTCATCGACAACGCGCCGCGGTGGCCCTGTAACAGCTGCAGAGAAGCCTGCGTTCCACTGGCGGGCCAGCTTGACGAAGACGCGTTCGGCCGGCGCGGGAACATTCTCGAACCCCGGCAACGGTGGCTGATCCGAAAAGTCGGCCTTTCGCTGCGCCGACTTCAATGGCGACGTCGGAAGAAGCGAGGCTGCGTGGGGAGGTTTATTCATGGTTTTGTTGCCCTCTCCGGCGGAGTGAAACTTCGCAACGGCATCCTTACTGCTCCTGCGACTGCACCGGAAGAGCCGCCGTTAGCCCGGCCGGAGTTCCTCTGCTCGTTGTAGCCGGTCAATAATTGCCTTGGAGGTTGCTCCCTTTTGCTACGCCGCCTTGTTGTCCAACATACTAGCGAGCTCCCCGGACACATGGTTCGCCGCACTCTTCACCGGATCGGCGGCGAGGTGGGCATAGCGCGCCGTGGTCTGAACCTGCGTGTGTCCGAGCAGCTTGCCGATCATAGGCAAGCCCT
>CAIYPH010000138.1 GCA_903928045.1 uncultured Rhodospirillales bacterium | reverse complement strand
TTAAATAAAAATGCGCCGCATAAATTTCGATTTTGGTTCAAATTAGCGGAGGCGAATAATGCGCAAAATTCATCGGGTATGTTTGTTTTTGATGATAATTTTCATTTCTGGATGCACTGACCAGGAGCGTGCAATTCAGGTTCTTTTTGACGCTGGTTATAAAAACATCCGCACGACGGGATTTGTGTTGTTTTTTTTCGGCTGCACGCCTGGAAATACTAGCAGAACCGGCTTTGTCGCTATTGCGCCAGGATCGGGGCGGATGGTGGAGGGGGTAGTCTGTAGCGGCTGGCTCACGGGCGCTACGATTCATATCGTTAATTGAACCGCTCGCCTGGATTTACCGTTACCTTCTGGGCATCGGTTTCGGACAGCCGCCCGCCGAAAACTCGACCTTGCGCGCCAGTTCAGGAACGGCGTGCTGTTGGACGGCGCGGGCGGCTTTCACTGAGCGTTCCGACACGTTTAACATTTCGGCGGCGCGTGTGACCGATACCGGCGGTGGCGAGGGTTCAAGAGGCAAATTTGCCCGTTGATCGGTCTTTCTGTCGCCGCCATGCTCAAGATTAGCAATCTTCGCCGCCACCATCGCCCGTTGGCTCTCGCTGAGGTGGCGGCGGCGCGTCGCAAATTTGCCGAACCCCTTCCCGATACGCCGCCGCCCGCGTCCCTAAACCAAATGAACGAATGCGACCCGCTCCGGTCAAATACGGCTTGCACAACCCTAATACGAGCGTATATGGTTTGTGCAACACGAACCGAGGGCCGATCATGCGTCAGGTTGTCACCTACTACCGAGTTTCGACTGACCGGCAAGGCAAGTCCGGGCTGGGTATCGAGGCGCAGCGCGAAGCGGTGGCCCGGTTCGTCGCCGCCGAGGGCTTGGGGGTGCTGGGCGAGTTTTCGGAGGTAGAGACCGGCAAGGGGTGCGATGCCCTCGACCGCCGCCCCAAGCTGCGGGACGCCCTCGCCCTGGCGCGCAAGACCAAGGCCGCCGTTGTGGTGGCGAAGCTGGACCGCCTCTCGCGCGACGTGTCGTTTATCGCGGGGCTGATGGCGCAGCGGGTGCCGTTCATCGTGGCGGAGTTGGGGGCCGATGCCGACCCCTTCATGCTGCACATATACGCCGCCCTGGCGCAGAAGGAGCGCGCCATGATCTCCGACCGCACCCGCGTTGCCCTCGCCGCGAAGAAGGCGCAGGGGGCGAAGCTGGGCAACCGCACGAACCTGCCGGAGGCGCAGGCCAAGAGCGCCGCCGCCAACAAAGCCGGAGCCGACGCCTTCGCCGCGAACGTGCTGCCGGTGGTGCGCCAGTTGCAGGCCGCCGGGGTGGTGACTACCCGCGCCATCGCGGAAGCCTTGAACGCCCGCAACATCCGCACCGCGCGGGGTGGCGAGTGGCACCGGAGCACCGTGGCGAACCTGCTTGCGCGGGACGTTGGAGCCTGAAACCGGAGGGCGCGGCGGGGTGATATCGTCCATCCGCCGCCGTCCATGACCGCCCCCAACCGCGCCGACCGGAGGGGACTAGGTGTTGAACAAATCGTCTTCTCTCCCATAAACTATTGATCTAAAACACAAATCAGCGGACACCCTCTCCGCCAAGATTTTCTAATCTTTTCAATAGGTTAGACAGTCATTCACCGAGGGTTTGGAACACGAAGAGTTGTGCACGGCGGTGACAAACCCAGCCAGTGGAGCGCCGGCGTTGTGCTGAGCGCGGCGGGGTAAAACCCGTCCAGTTGGTAGGCTGACCGCTTTGGGGTCGGCCGGGGATGTTTGCCGTGGAGGTCTATGCAGCGGTTC
>CAIYPH010000137.1 GCA_903928045.1 uncultured Rhodospirillales bacterium | reverse complement strand
TTTTTTTGTTTCTTTTTTTACAAAAAAAGAACACCCTTCTACCCCCCCTCCCCAACCCCCTATACTCCCCCAAAAGGGAGAACGACCAACCATGAACCGCCCCCTCGCCGGCATCCGCGTGCTTGATCTCGCCACCACCATCGCCGGCCCCTACTGCGCCCGCCTGCTCGCCGATTCCGGCGCCGAGGTGGTGAAAATCGAAACCGCCGAGGGCGAGCTGATGCGCTCCCGTCCACCGCTCCGCAACGGCGCCAGCACCAGCTACGGCCAGCTCAACGCCGGCAAACGCAGCCTGGTGCTGGATTTGAAGCGCCCCGAGGCCGTCGCCATCGTCAAGCGCCTGGTCGCCGAGGCCGATATCCTGGTGGAGAATTTCCGTCCGGGCGTGATGAAGCGCTTTGGCCTCGATTACCCCGTGCTTCAGGCCATCAACCCCAAGCTCATCTACACCGCCATTTCCGGCTTCGGCCAAACCGGCCCCTCCGCCGGCCTCGCCGCCTACGCCCCCGCCGTCCACGCCTCCTCGGGCTTCGATCTCGCCCACCTCGCCTACCAGCCCGGCCGCGACCGCCCCGATAATTGCGGCATCTACATCGCCGACGTCCTGACCGGCACCTACGCCTTCTCCGCCACCATGACGGCGCTGTATCAGCGCAAGGAAACCGGGATCGGCCAGATGGTCGATGTCTCCATGCTCGAATCCATGCTGACCCTCACCTTGGGCGAAGTCCAAACCGCCCAATTCCCCGTCGCCCCCCCGGGCCGCCCGATGTTCGGCCCCGTCGCCACCGGGGATGGCTGGGTGATGCCCGCGGTTGCCTCCGAACGCACCTTCCAGAACCTCGCCGCCGCCGCCGGCCGCCTCGATTGGATCACCGACCTCCGCTTCGCCGCCTACCCCGATCGCCGCGCCAATTGGGGCCAGCTCGTCGACGAGCTCGAAACCTGGTCCACCACCATGCCCACCGCCGAGGTCGAAGCCGCGCTCAACGCCGCCGGCGTGCCCTGCTCGTCCTACCGCACCGTCGCCCAAGCCCTCGCCGACCCCCAGCTCGCCCACCGCAACGCGCTGGCCGAAATCCACGATGCCGCCGGGAGCTTCAAGATCATCAACCCGCCCTACCGCCTGTCCCAGGCCGATACCACCGTCCAGCCCTTCGCCGCCGCCTTGGGGGAACACAGCCGCGCCGTGCTCGCCGAACTCGGCTATCCCGCCGCCGAGATCGACGCGCTGATCGCCGCCGGGGTCGCCACCTAGGGGAGCACTTTTCCCGGGTTCAGCAGCCCCGCCGGATCGATCGCCCGCTTGATCCGCCGCATCAGGTCAAGCTCCGCCCCCCCGCGCCAGTCCGGCATCATATAGGGCTTCAACCGCCCGATGCCGTGCTCGGCCGAGAAACTGCCGCCGTACTGCCGTACCACCTCGCAGACCGTGTCCATGATCTCATGGTCCCGCGCGAGAAACGCCGCCCCCTCCATGCCGATTGGTTGCTCCAGATTGAAGTGGATATTCCCGTCGCCCATATGCCCGAACGGAACCGCCCGAATTCCCGGCATCAGCGCCTCACACGCCGCCTTCGCCTCGCGGATGAACGCGGGAACCTTGGAGACGGGAACCGAGACATCGTTCTTGATGCTCGCCCCCTCGCGCTTCTGGCTTTCGCTATGCTCCTCCCGCAACCGCCACATCGCCGCCCGCTGCGCCGCCGACTCCGCGACCGCCGCGTCAGTCACCACCCCCGCCTCCAACGCCCCCATCAGCACCGCCTCAAACGCCTCCCTCAGCCCCGCATCGGGCCGCGGGGTCGCAAGTTCGATCAGCGCATAATGCGGAGATCGTGCCCCAAGGGGTAAAACGGCGCCCGGGATATGCCGCAGCACAAACTCCATCCCGAGCCCCGACATGTATTCGAATGCCTGAACGGCCGCCGGGTCATGCCGATGGAACCGCGTGAACAGCTCCAGCGCCGCGTCCTCGCTCGGCACCGCGCAAAACGCCACCTCGATCTCCCGCGGCCGCGGAACCAGCTTCAGCACCGCCGCGGTGATGATGCCGAGTGTCCCTTCCGCGCCGACGAACAGCTGGCGGAGACAATAGCCGGTATTATCCTTCCTCAGCCGCCGCAATCCGTGCCAGATCTCGCCATCGGGAAGCACCACTTCGAGCCCGAGCACCAGGTCCCGTGCGTTGCCATACCGCACGGTGTTGTTGCCGCCGGCGTTGGTCGAAAGAATGCCGCCGATCTGCGCCGTCCCCTCGGAGCCGATCGAGAGCGGAAACAGACACCCCACCTCATCCGCCGCCATCTGCGCCGCCTTCAGCGTGGCGCCGGCCTCGATGGTGAGGCTGAGGTCGATCGCGTCGACGTCGCGGATCCGGTTCATCCGCGAGAGACACAGCACCAGCTCGCTGCCATCCTCATCCGGCACCGCCCCACCGACCATCGACGTATTGCCCCCCTGCGGAACCACCTTGCGCCCCGCCACCGCACATTCCCGCAGCACCGCCGCGACCTGCTCGGCACTCGCCGGCCGCAGCACCGCCGCCGTGCGGCCGCGATAGAGCCGGCGCCAGTCCTCGGCGAAGGGGGCGGTGTCGGCGGGGTCGGTCAACAGGCCGGAGGGGCCGAGAATTTCGGTGAGACGGTCAATCAGGGCATCGGACATGGCGGAACCTCCTGGGGCGCGCTATGTGCCAGAAAGCTGCTGGATTTGCACGCGGGGGGACACGCGATGAGCATCGAGATCGTCAATATCGTTGACCGGCCAGACCTCATTCCCGCCGCGGCGCGCTGGCAGTGGGAGCAATGGGGGCGCAAGAACAACGTGCCGATCGAGCAGGTCGAGGCCTTCATGGCGAGCCACACCGCAACCTCCGGCCCGCCGCAATGCTTCGTGCTGCTCGATGACGGCGTGCCGGCCGCGGTGGCGACGCTGGAGCATCATGATCTCGATGCCCGGCCGGACCTCACCCCCTGGCTCGCCAATCTGGTGGTCGATCCCGCCTTCCGCGGCCGGGGCCACGCGATCCGCCTGGTGCAGCATACCGAGGCCGCGTGCCGCGCGGCGGGGTTGCCGCGCTTCTACCTCAACACCGAATCGGCTGCCCCTCTCTACGCACGACTCGCCTGGGTCGAGATCGGCACCGCGCCGCACTTCGATCACACGGTGACCATCATGGTGCGCGAACTGGGCTGAGCGACGCTTGCCGCCGCGGCGTTTTCGTGGCTTGTGCGCGCGGGATACGAAACACATCTAACCGTCGCATGCGAGCGGAGCGAGGACGTCGATATGGATGAGATCATCGGGCAGAAGCCGGCCGCCGAGGCCATGATCGTGGATGGCGACCAGAACACCTTCATGAAGGATGTGGTGGAGGCCTCGCGCACCATCCCTGTCCTGGTGGATTTCTGGGCGACCTGGTGCGGCCCCTGCAAGACGCTGACGCCGACGCTGGAAAAGGTGGTGAAGGCCGCCGGCGGGCGGGTGAAGCTGGTCAAGATCGACATCGACAAGAACCGCCAGCTGGTTCAGCAACTCGTGCAGATGGGCCTGCCCTTGCAGTCCGTCCCCACGGTCGCCGCCTTCTGGCAGGGCCAGATCGCCGACCTGTTCCAGGGCGCGCAGCCCGAAAGCGAAGTGAAGCGCTTCACCGAGGGGCTGCTGAAGATGGCCGGCGGCGCGATGCCGGTGGCCGACATGCTGGCCGAGGCAAAGGCCGCCACCGAGGCGGGCGAGCACGAGGAGGCCGGCGCCATCTACAGCCAGATGCTGCAGGAGGAGCCGGAGAACCCCGATGCCTGGGGCGGGCTGATCCGCGCGTTGATGGCGCTCGGCCGCGAGGATGAGGCGCAGCACGCGCTCAGCCAGGTGCCGGAGAAGATCGCCGAGCATGGCGAGATCGCCGGCGCCCGCAGTGCGCTGACGCTGGCCGTCGAGGGCCGCAAGGCGCGCGAGCAGCTCGGTGCCTTCGAAGCCCGCCTCGCCGCCGATGCCGATGACCACCAGGCGCGCTACGACCTCGCCACCGCGCTCAACGCGATGGACCGCCGCGAGGAGGCCGCCGAGGCGCTGCTCTACATCATCAAGAAGGCGCGGACCTGGAACGAGGAGGCCGCCCGGCTGCAGCTGCTGAAGTTCTTCGAGGCCTGGGGCTTCGACGATGCCGCCACCATGGCGGCGCGGCGCAAGCTGTCGGCCATCCTGTTCAGCTGAGCGCGATGCCCGCATTCGCCGGGCGGGTGGAGCAGATGCCGGAGGTCTTCCCGGTATTTCCGCTCGCCGGCGCGCTGCTGCTGCCCGGCGGCAAGCTGCCGCTCAATATTTTCGAGCCGCGCTATCTCGCATTGATCGAGGACGCGCTGGCGGCCGGACGGTTGTTCGGCATGGTGCAGCCGGACGCCGGCCGCCCCGCCGGGGCGAGCGGCCCCGCGGTCTATCGGGTCGGCTGCCTCGGGCGGATCGTCTCCTTCGCGGAGGCCGATGACGGGCTCTACCTGATCACGCTGCTCGGCCTCAGCCGGTTCCGCATCACCGATGAGGCGGCGATGCGCCGCGGTTATCGGCGTTTCCACGCCGATTTCGCCCCTTTCGCGGCCGATCTCGCCGCGGCCGAGGTAAGCTTCGATCGCGACGGGCTCCTCACCGCCCTGCGCGCCTATTTCACCGCCCGCAAGATCGACGCCAACTGGGACGTCATCGCCCGCATGCAGGACGGCGAGCTGGTGACCACCCTGTCGATGGTCTGCCCATTCGAGCCGGCCGAAAAACAGGCCCTGCTGGAAGCGGGCACCCCCACCGACCGCGCCGCCACGCTGCTTGCGCTGCTCAGGATGGACGCCTATGCCGCGCGCGGCGAGGCCCCCTCCGGCCGCGCGAGCTGAACCATGAGAGAGTGCCCCCATGAGTGACCAACCGCGCCAGGTGCCGGCTCCGCTCGATCCGCGCCTGCTCGAAATCCTGGTCTGCCCGCTGACCAAGACCACGCTGGAGTATGACCGCGAGGCCGGCGAGCTGATCAGCCGCGCCGCCGGTCTCGCCTACCCGATCCGCGACGGAATCCCGATCATGCTGGCCGACGAAGCCCGGCCGCTGGACCCGGCCTGATGCCGACGCCCAGCGAAATCCGCCTGATGCGCGAGCAGAAACAGCTCGAGATCGCCTTCGACG
The DNA here is from genome assembly GCA_903928045.1 of uncultured Rhodospirillales bacterium. The sequence goes on along the minus strand of CAIYPH010000137.1, from coordinate 11,357 downwards.
ACGGCACCGCCTTCACCCTCCCCGCGGAATACCTGCGGGTGGAAAGCCCGAGCGCCGAGGTGCAGGGCCACGGCCCGGGCGAGCGTAAGACCATCGCCGGCCGCCGCCATGTCGGCATCATGACCATCGAGCCGGTCGGCAACTACGCCATCCGCCTGATGTTCGATGACCTCCACGATACCGGCATTTACTCGTGGGACTATCTCTACGAACTCGGCCGCGACCGGAGTAAGCGCTGGCATGCCTATCTCGACGCGCTGAAGGCGCAGGGGTTGTCGCGCGATCCTTAAGGCGAGAGCGCTCCCCCATGCCGTTGGCGTACTCCCCGCGGATAGGCGGGGGCGGTACACGCCAAAGGAAGGAAAGTTTTTTGCTCCTTTTTTTCAAAAAAGGAGCGCTTCCTACCCTTCCCAATCTCCCAGCGCATGACGTTTGGCGCCAAGCCGCGCGATCTGTAGAGTGCCAGGAATCGAGGAGCTTGGACTGACGCCATGTGGCTGCGCGCAACCCGGATCGATCGCTACGTGCTGCGCCAGCTCCTGGCCGGGCTGGTGGCGGTGACGTTGGGCCTGGCGGCGCTGATCTGGCTCACCCAATCGCTGCGCTTCGTCGAACTTGTGGTCAACCGCGGATTGTCGTTCCGCGTATTCCTGCAGCTCACTTCGCTGCTGCTGCCCAATTTCGTCGCCATCATCCTGCCGATCGCCTGTTTCGTGGTGACGCTGTTCGTCTATCACCGCCTGGCGGGGGACCGGGAACTGACGGTGATGCGCGGGGCCGGCCTGTCGCAATGGGCGGTCGCGCGGCCGGCGATTGCCATGGCGATCGGGGCGATGGCCTGTCTCTACGCGCTCAATCTCTCGATCGTGCCGGCCTCCTCGGCGGCGTTCCGGGAATTCCAGTTCGAAATCCGCAACCGGGTGGTCGCCTTCCTGCTGCAGGAGGGGGTGTTCACTTCGATCTCCGACAGCCTCACCGTCTATGTCCGCGCCCGCGACCAGGACGGCACGCTGCGTGGGCTGCTGATCGATGATGCCCGCAACCCGGCCAGTCACGCCACCATCCTCGCCGAAAGCGGCCGCCTCGCCGTGGAGGGCGGCGCGCCGCGGGTGCTGCTGGTGAATGGCAGCCGCGAGGAGCTGGACCACCGCACCGGCCGGCTCAACGTGCTCAGCTTCGCGGAAAACACCGTCGAGCTGGCCGATGCCGACCGGGGTGGCGAGCAGCGCTTCCGCGACCCCTCGGAGATGAGCATCGCCGAGCTGCTGCACCCCGACCCCGCCATCATCCCGGAGCGCGACTGGGGAAAATTCCGGGTGGAGGCGCAGCGGCGCCTTGCCAGCCCGTTCTCCGCGGTGGGGTTCACGCTGATCGCCCTCATTGCGGTGCTCACCGGCGCCTTTCGCCGGCATGGCAGCGTCGCCCGCCCGCTGGCCGCCATCCTCGCGGTGGTTGCCCTGGTGGCGGGGGGGCTCGCGATCGGCAACCTGGCCGCCCGGCAGCCGGCGCTGTTGCCGCTGATCTGGCTGCATGCGCTGGCGCCTGGAGGGGTTGCCTTGTGGCTGCTGCTGGCGCCGCAGTTTGGCGGCCTGCCGGACGGGCTGGCCGCGGCGCGCCCGCATTCGGCCGGGGCGGGATAGGCCATTGCGCTTCGCCACCACCCTCTCGCTTTATATTGCGCGGGTCTTCACCCTGGCGGTGCTCGGCATGCTCGGTGCACTGATCTTCGTCGTCGGGCTGTTCGACTTCATCGAGCTGCTGCGCCGGGCCGCGACCAAGCCGGACGCGACGTTGTGGGTCGTCGCCGAGATCGGTGCGCTGCGCCTGCCGTGGATCGCCATGAGCATCCTGCCTTTCGCGGTGCTGCTCGGCGGCATCATGGCGTTCTGGCGCCTGACGCGCTCCTCCGAGCTGATCGTGGCGCGCGCCGCGGGGGTCTCGGCGTGGCAGTTTCTCGCCGCCCCCGTGCTGGCCGCGATCGCCATCGGCGCCTTCGCCACCGGGGCGATCAGCCCGCTCTCGGCGACCATGCGCGGCCGGGCGGAGGTGCTGGAGACGCGCTACCTGAAAACCGGCGGCGGTCCGCTGGCGCTCAATGGCGGCGCGCTGTGGCTGCGCCAGTCGGACCGCCAGCTCGATCCGCTCGGGGTCGCGGTGCTGCATGCCGCCGGGGTTGCGCTGCGCGACGGGTTCCTGACCGCGCAGGCGGTCAGCGTGTTTCGCCTCGACAAGAATGACCAGCTGCTCCAGCGCATCGAGGCCACCGGCGCCCGGCTCGACGGCGACGCCTGGGTGCTGGACAATGCGCGCCGCGTGACGCCGAACCACCTCCCCGATGAGGCTCAGCCGATCCGCCTGCCGACGGAGATGACCGTCGAGCGGGTGCAGGAGAGCTTTGCCGCGCCGGACACGTTCTCGGTCTGGGCGCTCCCGCCGTTCATCGCGCTGCTCGAGCATTCCGGCTTCTCCGCCATCCGCCACCGCCTGCAGTTCCAGAGCCTGCTCGCGCTGCCGCTGCTGGCCGGCACCATGGCGCTGGTGGCGGCTGGGTTCTCGATGCGCCCGGCGCGGCGCGGCGGGGTGGCGCGGATGATCGGCAGCGGGATCGCCGCCGGTTTCGCGCTGTTCGTGGTTACCAAGGTGGCCGAGGAGTTCGGCCAGTCCGGCGCCCTGCCCGCCGTGCTCGCCGCCTGGGCGCCGGCGGCCGCGGGGCTGCTGCTGTCGGTCTCGCTGCTTCTCCATCTGGAGGACGGGTGATCATGACCCAATGGACGCGCGCGCTCCTCATCACCGGCCTTGCCGCGGCCGCGCTCGGTGCCACCGGCTTCGAGCGCACCAGCGCGCAAAGCACCACCCCGGTGCGCCGCCCCGTCACCCCGACGGCGCCGATCCGCCAGGACCAGCCGGCCTTCTACCAGGCCGACCAGGCCGAATATGATCGCGACAGCGGCATCGCGGTGCTGCGCGGCCATGTCGAGCTGTGGCAGGACCCGCGGATGCTGCTGGCGGACATGGTGACCTATAACCGCAATACCGGGGTGGCGATCGCCAAGGGCCACGTGGTGCTGCTGGAGCCGGACGGGCAGACGGTGTTCGCCGACGAGGCCGAGTTGTCGGAGGGCATGAAGCAGGGCGTGCTGTCCGGCATGCGGGCCCTGATGGTGGAGAACGGCCGCCTCGCGGCCAATGGGGCGCGGCGCATCGATGGCCGGCTCAACGAGCTGTCCCGCGTCGTCTACTCCACCTGCGACCTTTGCAAGGACGACCCGACCAAGCCGCCGTTGTGGCAGATCCGCGCCGCCGAGGCGGTGCAGGATACCGACAACAAGATGATCGAATATCGCGACGTGGTCATCGACATTTTCGGCCAGCCGGTGCTGTGGCTGCCCTATTTGACCCACCCCGACCCATCGCAGAAGCGGGCCAGCGGGCTGCTGACGCCGAATTTCGGCATCTCCAAGCATCTCGGCGCGTTTTTCGGCCAGCCCTATTTCTACGTGATCGATGGCCAATCCGACGTGACGGTGACGCCGCTGCTGGCGACCAAGAACGGCCCCGCGGTGGAGCTTGACTACCGCCGGCGGTTCAATGATGGGGCGGTGTCGATCAACGCCTCGGTGGCCAATTACAGCGGCGATCCCGGCGCGCACATGTTCGCCAAAGGCCAGTTCGCCATCGACGAGGTCTGGCGCTGGGGGTTCGACCTGCAGCGGACCACAAGCCTCAACTACATGCGGGACTTCCGTATCGCCGGCACCCAGTCCGTGCTGGCGAGCCAGGCCTATATCGAGGGGTTCGGCCAGGGCGCCTGGGCGCGGGTGGATACGCGGGCCTACCAGGCGCTGTCGAGCGCGGTGCGCTCGGAGAAGCTGCCCTACGTGCTGCCGCGTTTCGAATACAGCTTCCTCAGCCAGCCCACCCTGCTCGGCGGGCGCGTTTCGGTGGATCTCGGCGCCTTCAACATCTTCCGCTACTCCGGCACCAACACCCAGCGCGCGAGCCTCGCCACGGCGTGGGAGGCCGGCGCGATCGGCCGGTTGGGCGATGTGTGGAACGCGCGGGTGCAGTTGCAAAGCGCGGCCTACTACGCCCACCAGTACGACCAGCAGCCGAATTTCGGGCCCAACGGCACCATCAACGCCGCCCAGGCGATGCCGACCGCGGCGCTGCGGGTCAACCTGCCCTTCGCGCGCAACGCCGGGGCGCTGGGGACGCAGATCCTCGAGCCGATCGCCCAGGTGATCGTCGCGCCGCGCAGTTCAACCTACGCCGCCACGCTGATCCCCAACGAGGACAGCCTCGACCAGGATTTCACCGACGCGAACCTGTTCTCGCTCAACCGCTTCCCCGGCCTCGACCGACTGGAAGGCGGGGTGCGCGTCAACCTTGCCGCGCATGCGGCCTGGTATCTCCCCTCCGGCGGCGTCATCGACGCGCTGATCGGCGAGGGATTCCGCGCGCGGCCCGATCGCGCCTTCCTGACCGGCTCGGGCATGGAGAAGACGGCGAGCGACATCGTCAGCCATCTCTCCTACACGCCGAACAAGTGGTTCGACATCACCACCCGCCAGCGCTTCGACAACAAGACCATGCGAATCCGCTTTGGCGAGGGCATCGCCGCCTTCGGCCCGGAGTATCTGAAGGTCTCGACCGGCTACACCTATTCGCTGACCAACCCGTTCACCTTCTACGACGCGCCGGGCGCCTCCGCGCTCGCGACCACGCCGCGCAACGAGGTGGTGGCCGGCATCAAGACCTCGACCGGCCCCTACCGCCTGCATGCCGCCGCCCGGCACGACCTGCAGATGCACAAGATGGTGTCGCTCGACGCCGGCGGCGCCTATGAGGACGAGTGCTTCATCTTCGACTTGAGCCTGCAGCGGCGCTATACCTCCATCAACAATGACCACGGCGCCAGTACCATCCTGTTCGAAATCACATTCAAGACGATCGGCCAGTTCGGGTTCCACGCGCTGTGACCACCGGCCCTAGCGGAGTAAATCCCCCGAGATGACGACGCGTTTCCCTCTTTCGACCTGGGCGCGCTGCGCGCTGGCGTCGGCCATCCTTGCGTCGGGCGCGGCCATTGCCCAACCGGCGCCCAAGCCCGCCGCACGCCCGCCGCTCGCCGATGCCGCCAAGATCGTCGCCGTCGTCAATGGCGAGGTGATCGCGCAAGGCGACGTGGAGAACCGGCGCCGGCTGTTCGCCTTGTCGACCGGCATGGGCGCCGCGCCCGATGTGCTGTCGCGGCTGACCGGGCAGGTTATCAACCAGCTGATCGACGAGCGGCTGAAGCTGCGCGAGATCCAGCACCGCCAGATCGTGGTGCCCGACATCGCCATCGCCGAGGCGATCCGCACGCTGGAGACCCGCAACGGCATGCCGGAGGGCGCGATGCGCCGGCGGCTCGGGGCGGATGGGGTGGCGATGCGCACGCTGATCGACCAGATCCGCGTGCAGATCGGCTGGGGCCAGGTGCTGCGCCAGGCGATGGGCAACCAGATGACGGTCTCCGACGCCGATCTCGCGCAGCGCGAGGCCAGCCTGAAGGCGCTGGTGGGGCAGATGGAGTTCCGCATCGGGGAGATCTTCGTCGCCTTCCCGAGCCCGACCCGCACCGACGACGCGCGGCGTTTCGCCGAGACGGTGATCCAGCAACTGCGCGCCGGTGCCCCGTTCCCGGTGGTGGCGGCGCAGTTCAGCCAAGCTCAGAGCGCGTTGCAGGGGGGCGATGCCGGCTGGGTGCAGGGGATCGAGCTCGATCCGGCTGTTCTGCGCGTGGTCAACGAAATGCCGGAGGGCGCGATCAGCAATCCGATCGCGGTGCCCGGCGGCTTGTCGATCGTCACGCTGCGCGGCAAGCGGCAGATCGGCCGCGAGCAGGCGACGATCCTGACGCTCCGCCAGGTGTTCTACAAATTCGTCACCCCGCTGGTGCAGGAGAACCCGACCGACGCGCAGCGCCAGCTGATCGAGCGGGCACGGCAGGCCGGCGCGTCGGCCCATTCCTGCGCCGATATCGAGGCGGCGGCCAAGGCGACCGGGGACGAAAAGGGCGGCAATCCCGGCGAGGTGCGGCTTGAGGGCGTGCAGGTGCCGGCGCTGCGCCAGCTGATGGCGACCCAGCCGGTCGGCAGGGCGACCCAGCCGCTGATCGCCGATGACGGCGTGGCGGTGATGATGATCTGCTCGCGGGAGGTCAAGACGCTCGAACTGCCGAACCGGCGCGAGTTGAGCGAGCGGATTACCGGCGAGCGGGCGGAGCTGACGGCGCGGCAGTTGATCCGCGATCTCCAGCGGCGGGCGGTGATTGAATATCGCGACTGACGCCGCGCTCCCGCCGCTGCGCGATGTCATCGCGCGGCATGGGCTGGATGCACGCCGGTCGCTCGGGCAGCATTTCCTGCTCGATGCCAACCTGATCGCGCGCATCGTCCGCCAGGCCGGCGATCTCGCGGGGCGGCATGTGGTGGAGGTAGGGCCGGGGCCCGGGGGGCTCACGCGCGGGTTGCTCGCCAGTGACGCGGCGGCGGTGGTGGCGGTCGAGGTTGACCAGCGGGCGGTGGGCGCCATCCGCGAACTCGCGCTTTCGGCCGCGGGGCGGCTGACGGTGATCGAGGCGGATGCGCTGAAGGCCGATCTCAGCGAACTCGTCCCCGCACCCCGCCAGATCGTCGCCAATCTGCCGTACAACATCGGCTCCCCCCTGCTGGTCGGCTGGCTGCGTCAGGCGGCACGGTGGGAGCGGATGACGCTGATGTTCCAGGAAGAGGTGGCCGACCGCATTTGCGCCGCCCCGGGGAGCGAGGCCTATGGGCGGCTGTCGGTGCTGGTGCAGTGGATCTGCACGGCGGAATTCCGGTTGCGCATCCCGGCGGCCGCCTTCGTGCCGCCGCCCAAGGTGGTCTCCGCGGTGGTGACGCTGACCCCGCGGCCGGTGCAGCCGAGCGAGGCGGCGGTGCGGGCGATGGAGCGCGTCACGGCGGCGGCGTTCGGACAACGGCGCAAGATGCTGCGGGGCTCGCTGAAGGGGCTCGGGGGCGAGGCGCTGCTGGCGGCGGCGGGGATCGACGGGGTGCGGCGGGCGGAGACGCTGGGGATCGCCGAGTTCGTGGCACTGACGGAGGCGCTGATGGCGCGCGAGGCGGCATGATTTCCGAGCGCATTCCGCGCACCGCTTTGGTGACCGGCGCGGGCAAGCGGATCGGCCGCGCGATCGCGCTGGCGCTGGCCGAGGCCGGGTTCGCGGTCGGGGTGCATTGCCGGGAGAGCGTGGCGGAGGCGGAGGCGACGGCGGCGGAAATCCGCGGGTTTGGGCGGAGGGCCTGTGTGGTTCGCGCGGATCTCGGGGTCGAGGCCGAAGTAGCGGGGCTGGTGCCCGCGGTCGCGGCGGAGCTCGGGCCGGTGGGGGTGCTGGTCAACAGCGCGTCGACCTTCGAGCGCGATGAGTGGCATGACGCGAGCCGGGAGTCGTGGGACCGGCATATCGAGCCCAATTTGCGGGCACCCTTCGTGCTGACCCAGGCGGTGGCGCGCCAGCTTGCGGCGCCGGCGGAGGGTGTGGTGGTCAACCTGCTCGACGAGCGAGTGTGGTCGCTGACGCCGCATTTCATGAGCTACACCATCTCCAAGGCCGGGCTGTGGGCGCTGACCCAGACGATGGCGCTGGCCTTGGCGCCGCGCATCCGGGTGGTCGGGATCGGGCCTGGACCGACCATCCCCTCGCCGCGGCAGAGCGAGGCGCAGTTCGCCCGGCAGGCAGCCTCGGTGCCGCTCGGGCATGGCTCCAACCCGGAGGAGGTGGCGCGGGCGGTTTTGATGCTGCTCGAACTGCGTTCGATGACCGGGCAGATGATCGCGCTCGATGGCGGGCAGCATTTGCAATGGTCTCCCCCATCAGGCCCGGCGATGGAGGAATGAGATGAGCATCGCCGATTCCCGACGCCATATCCGCCATGTTTTCATCCGCGATCTCATGATGGAGGCACGCATCGGGGTCTATGCCTCCGAGCATGGGCGGACCCAGCGCATCCGGGTCAACGTCGATCTCGGGGCGGCGGAGAGCGGGGAGGACGGGGTCGACGATCTCGATCGGGTGGTCGATTACAGCGTGATCGTCAACCGGGTGCGGGCGATCGTGGCGGGGGGGCATGTGCGGCTGGTGGAGACGCTGGCGGAGCGAATCGCGGCGGCGTGTCTTGAGGATTCGCGCATTTTGTCGGCGCGAATCCGGGTCGAGAAGCTTGACATCTACCCCGATGCGGGCAGCGTCGGCGTCGAGGTGGAGAGAGTGCAGTGCGGGGATTGTCCACCTCCGGCGACTCAGCCTTAAGTTACAGTGACATGGCGGGTTTTCTTGAGCCGGTTACAGGTTTGTCACAATGAAATTGAACAAAATCAGACACTTGGAATTTCTGTGCAATATCTAGGCAGGCTCGTGAATGGCAGGAGTTCCGCCGGGTTGGCCGGCATGACGCGGCATTGCCCACAGAGTTATCCACAGGAATCGTGGATGAAATTGCCAGGGAATGAGGCACGATGACCCCGATCAACCGGCGCGTGATGAACCTTGCCCATGTTCTGCGCCAGGCAGCGCGGCGGCTGCCGGGCAGCATCGGATTTGTGCACGGCGAGGCCGCCTGGACGTGGCGGGAGATGGACGGGCGGTGCCAGGCGCTGGCCGGGTTGCTGGCGGCGCAGGGGGTCGGCAAGGGGGACCGGGTGGTCGTGCAGTCGAAGAACTGCCTGGCGATGTTCGAGTCGATGTTCGCCTGTTTCCGCCTGGGCGCGGTGTGGGTCCCGACCAATTTTCGCCAGACGCCGGGGGAGGTCGCCTATCTCGCCGCCGCCTCCGGGGCGGTGGCGATGTTGTGCCATCGGGATTTCCCCGACCATGCCGCGGCGGCACAGGCGGCGGCGCCGGCGCTGCGGCATGTGATGTGGATCGGGGATAAGGGGTATGAGGCGGCGCTGGCGGGGTGTGAGGCGCCGTTTTCGGGGCTCGCGGATGTGGAGCATGACGATCCCTGCTGGTTTTTCTTCACCTCCGGCACCACCGGGCGGCCGAAGGCGGCGGTGTTGACACATGGGCAGATGGGGTTCGTCGTTACCAACCATCTCGCCGACCTGATGCCCGGGGCCAACCCCGATGACGCGTCGCTGGTGGTGGCACCGCTGTCGCACGGGGCAGGCATTCATCAGCTCGTGCAGGTCGCCCGGGCGGTGAAGACCGTGCTGCCGGACGGCGAGCGGTTCGACCCGGCGGAGGCCTGGGCGATGGTGGAGCGCTGGCGGGTGACCAACATGTTCACCGTGCCGACCATCCTGAAGCTGCTGGTGGAGCACCCTTCCGTGGACCGGCATGACCATTCCTCGCTTCGGCACGTGATCTACGCGGGGGCGCCGATGTACCGGGCGGACCAGAAGACGGCGCTGGCGAGGCTCGGACCGGTGTTGGTGCAGTATTTCGGGCTGGGTGAGGTGACGGGGAACATCACCGTGCTGCCCCCTGCCCTGCACCGCTTGGACGATGGGCCGGAGGCTCGGATCGGGACCTGCGGGATCGAGCGGACCGCGATGCAGGTGTCGATCCAGGACGACGCCGGGGTGGAAGTGGCGCCGGGGGTGACCGGGGAAATCTGCGTCTGCGGGCCGGCGATGTTTGCGGGGTATTACGACAACCCCGAAGCCAATGCGAAAGCCTTCCGCGACGGGTGGTTCCGCACCGGGGACCTCGGGCACATGGACGCCGAGGGGTTCCTCTACATCACCGGCCGGGCGTCGGACATGTACATCTCGGGCGGCTCCAACATCTATCCGCGCGAGATCGAGGAGGCGGCGCTCGAACATCCCGCGGTCGCCGAAATCGCGGTGCTCGGGATGCCGGACGCGACCTGGGGGGAGGTTGGCGTGGCGGTGTGCGTGGCGCGGGCGGCGATCACCGAGGCTGAATTGGTCGCGTTCCTCGCCGCGCGGATCGCCCGCTACAAATTGCCGCGGCAGGTGCTGTTCTGGGAGGCGTTGCCGAAATCGGCCTATGGGAAGGTGCCGAAGCGCTTGATCCGTGAGGCGATTCTGGGAGTGGGCTGAACGCCCGCCGCCTACAACAGCGGCAGGCCGACGTAGTTCTCCGCGATGGTGGTCATGCCGGCCGGGGAGGTGGTGAGGTAGTCGAGTTCGGCCTGCTGCATGCGCCTCTCGAACGGGGAGTGGCTGTCGAAGCGGTGGAGCAGGGAGGTCATCCACCAGGAGAAGCGCTCGGCTTTCCAGACGCGGCGCAGCGCGGTGTCCGAGTAGGCGTCGAGGCCGGTTTGGGTGCCGGTGCGGAAAAAGTCGACGAGGGCCATGGAGAGGACGTGGACGTCGGCGAAGGCGAGGTTGAGGCCTTTGGCGCCGGTGGGGGGGACGATGTGGGCGGCGTCGCCGAGCAGGAAGAGGCGGCCCGCGCGCATGGGTTCGGCGACGAAGCTGCGGAGCGGGGTGATGCCGCGCTGGATGATGGGGCCGCGGGCCAAAGCGGGGCCGGCGCGGTCGGCCAGGCGGGTGTCGAGTTCGTCCCAGATGCGGGCGTCGGGCCAGGCGGCGAGGTCTTCGTCGGGGGCGTATTGGAGGTAGAGGCGGGTGATGCGGGGCGAGCGCATGGAGGCCAAAGCGAAGCCGCGGTCATGGCTGGCATAGACGAGTTCGTGGTTGGCGGGCGGGGCTTCGGCGAGGATGCCGAGCCAGGCGAAGGGGTAGATGCGCTCGAAGACGCGTAGCGTGTCGGCGGGCATGGCGGCGCGGCTGATGCCGTGGAAGCCGTCGGCGCCGGCGATGATGTCGCATTCCAGGAGATGCTCGGTGCCGTTGTGGCGGAAGGCGATGCTGGGGCGGGGTGTGTCGATGCCGTGGATGGCGTGGGCCGGGGCGTCAAAATAGAGCGGGAGGCCGGCGTCGAGGCGGGCGGCGATGAGGTCTTTCACCACTTCCTGCTGGCCGTAGACGGTGACGTGGCGGCCGCCGGCGAGCTCGGTGAGGGGGATGCGGTGGCTGGCGCCGCCGAAGCGCAGGAGGATGCCGTGGTGGACGAGGCCCTCGCGGTCCATGCGGGCACCGACGCCTGCGTTGCGCATTTGCTGGCAGGCGTCGTGCTCCATGAGGCCGGCGCGGACGCGGCTTTCGACGTAGGGGCGGGACTGGGCCTCGATGACGACGCTGGCGATGCCGGCCTGGGCGAGGACCTGGCCAAGGAGGAGGCCGGCGGGGCCGGCGCCGATGATGGCGACCTGGGTGCGCAGGGGCATGGGGGGCTCCGGGAAGGAAGCGCTTCTTTTTTGAAAAAAAGAAGCAAAAAACTTTTATCCGCCTGATTGGTA
>CAIYPH010000136.1 GCA_903928045.1 uncultured Rhodospirillales bacterium | reverse complement strand
CGCGGTTGCGGGCGGCGATTGGCGCTGCGTTGAAGCAGAACATGACGCGCGATGCGATTGACCGGGCGATCAAGAAGGCGGCCGGGGCCGGGCAGGGCGACGATTATTTCGAGGTCCGTTACGAGGGCTATGGCCCGGCGGGGGTTGCGGTGATCGTGGAGGCGCTGACGGATAACCGCAATCGCACGGCGGGCGAGGTGCGCAGCGCGTTTGCCAAGCATGGCGGGGCGCTGGGCGAGACCAACAGCGTTTCTTTTATGTTCGCGCGGCTCGGCGTGGTGCGCTATCCCGCCAATGTGGCGGATGAGGACGCGATGCTGGAGGCGGCGATCGAGGCGGGGGCGGAGAATGTCGAGTCGGGGCCGGACGGCCACGAGGTGACGACGCCGATGGAGGATTTCTTCGCGGTGCGTGATGCGCTCGAGTCCCGCTTCGGCGCGCCGGAGACGGCGAAGATCGAGTGGCGGCCGTCCAACTCCGTCATGCTGGATGAGGACAAGGCGCGCTCGGTGATGAAGTTGATCGACGTGCTGGAGGACAACGATGACGTGCAGAACGTGTACGCCAATTTCGAGGTCCCTGAGGACGTGATGGAAAAGCTGTCGGGTTAGGAGGCGATTTGGCGCGGTTGTTGGGGCTTGATCCCGGGTTGCAGTTCACCGGCTGGGGCCTGGTTGAAGTGGACGGCAACCGTCTGCGCCATATCGGCGACGGGGTGATCGCCACCGTCGCCAGCGAGAGCGTGCCGGAGCGGCTGAAAATGCTGCACGAGGCGTTGACCAAGCTCATGGCGGAGCTGCGGCCGGACGAGGCGGCGGTGGAGGAAACCTATGTCAACCGCAACGGGGCGGCGACGCTGAAGCTCGGCTATGCCCGCGGGGTGGCGTTGCTGGCGCCAGCGCTGCTGGGGATTCCCGTGGCGGAATATGGCGCCAAGACGGTGAAGAAGGCGGTGGTGGGCTCGGGCAATGCCGACAAGGAGCAGGTGCAGATGATGGTGCGCCGGCTGCTGCCGGGTTGCCTGATCCGTCGTGCCGATGCGGCGGATGCGCTGGCGGTGGCGATCTGCCACGCGCATCACCGCGCCACCAATAACCGGGTTCTGGCAGGGGTGGTAATGGCATGATCGCGAAGCTCACCGGGCGGATCGAGGGGGGGGAGGACGGGCGCTGCATCGTCGATGTCAACGGCGTCGGCTACCTCGTGCAGGCCTCCACGCGTACTTTGGCGGCGCTGCCGGCCGGGGGCGTGGCGAGCCTGCTGATCGAGACCCTTGTGCGGGAGGATGCCATTGTTCTCTATGGATTTTCCGAGAGCGCGGAGCGGGATTGGTTCCGCCTGCTGACCACGGTTCAGGGGGTGGGCGCCAAGGTGGCGCTGTCGATCCTCTCGGCGCTGTCGCCGCGCGAGCTGATCGCGGTGATCCAGGCCGGCGATCGCGGCGGGCTGACGCGGGCGCCGGGGGTAGGGGCGAAGCTCGCGGTGCGCTTGCTGACGGAATTGCGCGAGAAGGCGGGCGCCATGCCGGCCGGGGTCGGCTTCTCGCCGGTGCTGCCGGCGCCGGTCGGCGGCGTGGAGGCGGATGCGTTGTCGGCGCTGGTCAATCTCGGCTACCGGCGGCCTGAGGCGCAGGCGGCGATCGGGCGGGCGGCGGAGCGGCTGGGCGAGGGGGCCTCGCTCGATGCGCTGATCCGTGAAGGGCTGAAGGAGCTGGCGCGGTGAGCGATCGGACGATCTCCTCCGCGCGGGCCGACGAGGATGCCGCCGAAGCCACGCTGCGGCCGCAGACGCTCGCGGATTTCACCGGCCAGAAGGCGAGCCGGGAAAATTTGGCGATTGTCATCCAGGCCGCCCGCGCCCGCGGCGAGGCGCTCGAT
>CAIYPH010000135.1 GCA_903928045.1 uncultured Rhodospirillales bacterium | reverse complement strand
CGGATAAAAGTTTTTTGCTCCTTTTTTTCCAAAAAAGGAGTGCTTCCTGCCACTTGCCTTGCCTTTCCTTAGCTTTTCGGGCTTTCACGTCGATGGAACAAAGGAGCGCGTGAGATGACGGATCTGCCGGGATCGGCCGATGTGGTCGTGGTGGGTGGCGGCATTGTCGGCTGCTCGGTGGCCTATCACCTCGCGCGCCGCGGCGTCGGCGTGGTGTTGCTGGAGCGGGACCGCTTCACCTCCGGTTCCACCTGGCATGCGGCGGGGCTGGTGGGGCAGTTGCGCACCTCGGCCAATATCACCCGCCTGCTGGGTTATTCGGTCGAGCTTTACGGGCGGCTGGAGGCCGAGACCGGGCAGGCCACGGGGTGGAAGCGCAATGGCGGGCTGCGGCTGGCCTGCAATGCGGATCGATGGATCGAAGTGCGACGCCAGGCGACCACGGCGCGCAGCTTCGGGTTGGAGATGCATTTGCTGTCGCCCGCCGAGGCGCGCGATCTCTGGCCGATCATGACGGTTGACGACCTGGTTGGCGCCGCCTTCCTGCCGACCGATGGGCAGGCCAACCCGACCGACATCACCGCCGCCCTGGTGAAAGGCGCGCGGATGGCGGGTGCGGCGCTGATCGAGCAGGCGGGCGTCGATGAGGTTCTCGTCGAGGGGGGGCGCGTCACCGGCGTGCGGGTCGGCGAACGGCGGATCGCCGCCAGGCGCGTGGTGTTGTGCTGCGGGTTGTGGACGGCGGAACTCGCGCGCCGCGTCGGCGTATGTGTGCCGCTGGCGCCGATGCACCACCAATACGTCATCACCGACCGTATCCCGGGGGTGACGCCTGATTTGCCGACGCTGCGCGATCCCGATCGGCTGACCTATTACAAGGAGGAGGTCGGCGGGCTGGTGATGGGCGGCTATGAGCCCAACCCGATCCCGTGGGATGGCGTGCCCTCGCGCGCGCATGGCGCCTTCCAGCTGCATGACGACGACTGGGGGCATTTCGAGCCGATCATGGCGCTCGCCGCCGGACGCGTGCCGGCGCTGGCGGAGGCCGGGATCAAGCGGATGATCAACGGGGTGGAGAGTTTTACCCCTGACGGCAACTGGATGATCGGCGAGGCGCCCGAGCTGCGCGGCCTGTTCGTCGGCGCCGGGTTCAACGCTTTCGGCATCGCCTCGGCCGGCGGCGCGGGGATGGCGCTGGCGGAATGGGTGGCGGATGGGCAGCCACCCTATGACCTCTGGCCGGTCGATCTGCGCCGCTTCGGCCGCAACCACCGGGACGCTGGCTGGGTGCGCACGCGGACCATGGAGGCCTACCGCAAGCACTACACCATCGCCTGGCCCGGCGAGGAGTATACTTCGGGCCGTCCGCTGCGCCGCTCGCCGCTGTATGACCGGCTGGCGGCGCGGGGTGCCTGCTTCGGCGAGAAGCTGGGCTGGGAGCGGCCGAATTTCTTTGCCGACATCGCGGCCGGGGAAGCGGCGGAAGACCGATATTCCTTCATCCGGCCGGGCTGGCACGACCAGGTGGCGCGCGAGCACCGCGCCTGCCGTGAGGCGGCCGCGCTGTTCGACCAGACCAGCTTCGCCAAGGCGGAACTGGTGGGGCCGGGCGCCGAGGCCGCCCTCTCCTGGATCGCCGCGAATGACGTGGCGAAACCGCCGGGCCGGGTGATCTACACCCAGATGCTCAACGCCAAGGGCGGCATCGAATGCGACCTCACGGTGACCCGCCTCGCCGCGGAGCGCTACTACATCGTCACCGGCACAGGTTTCGGCACCCATGATTTCGACTGGATGCGCCGCAATATCCCTGCCGGCTGCGACGCCCAGCTGGTGGATGTCACCTCCGGCACCGCCGTGCTGGCGCTGATGGGGCCGCGGGCGCGGGATATTTTGGCCGCCGTCACCACGGACGATGTTTCCAACGCGGCCTTCCCCTTCGCCGCCGCCCGCGAAATCGCCATCGCCGGCGCGCCGGTGTTGGCGCTGCGCGTCACCTATGTCGGCGAACTCGGCTGGGAGCTGCACATCCCCACGGAATTCGCCTGCGCCGTCTATGACGCCTTGGCCGAAGCCGGCCGCCCGCTGGGCATGGTCGATGGCGGCTACCGGGCGATCGAGACGCTGCGGCTGGAAAAGGGTTATCGCGCCTGGGGCTCCGATATCGGGCCGGACCATTCGCCTGGCATGGCCGGGCTGGGCTGGGCGGTGAAGCTGAAATCGGGCCTGCCGTTCCTCGGCCGCGCCGCCCTGGAAACCGCCCCCCCCCTGCCCCGCCTGCTCGCCGGCTTCGTGGTGCGCGCCCCCGGCGCCGTGCTGCTCGGCCGCGAGACGATCTATCGCGATGGCGAGCAGGTCGGCTGGCTCACCTCAGGCGGCTATGGCCACACGCTGGGTGCGGCGATCGGCTACGGCTACGTCCGCCGGCCCGCAGGGCTCGATGCCGAATGGGTGACGACGGGCAGTTATGAGCTTGATATCGCTGGGGAGCGGGTGCTGGCGGAGGTCGGGTTGGCGCCGTTTTATGATCCGCAGAACCGGCGTATCAGGGGGTAGGACAGCGGTTCTTTTTTGAAAAAAAGAACCAAAAAACTTTTATCCGTTTGCTGGGCACCCTCTCGGGAGGGGACGCAGCCAAACGGAT
>CAIYPH010000134.1 GCA_903928045.1 uncultured Rhodospirillales bacterium | reverse complement strand
GGGATAAAAGTTTTTTGCTTCTTTTTTTCAAAAAAGAAGCGCTTCCTTCACTTCGCGCCTGTTTTTCGGGTTCTCGCGTGATCTGAGGACAGAATGGAAAGCCGGCTGGCGTGCCAATCCGGCGCCGCCGTTCGATCGGCTGTGGCGCTAGGCGACGCGGGCAATCCGTGGCGCGGGTGCGCGCCAGTAGCGCGCGGTCATGGCCACTTCGACCTCCAGCTCCCCGCCATCGGCGATGGTGAGCACCGCGTCGCCATCCGTCCAGCGCAGCGTGCCGCCATCAGCGTCGGTTTCCATGCCATGCCAGCCGGCTTGCAGGCGCGGGTCGGCGAGATGGATCGGCGTGCCATTCAGGGTGATGCGCGCAATCGCGATGCCAAGACGGCGGTGATCGTCCGTATCGGGCGTCATCAGCGCGGGAATGCCGCTGCGGCTGACGAAATGCAGCGTGGCGGCGCCCGGCGGCAGGCGGAAGCGTGGGTGGGTGCCGCCCGTGAGCGGGTGGACGGGCCGGCCGGCCGCCAGCACATGCAGCGCGGCGTCGCCGGTGCTGACATGGCCGAGCGCCTCGGCGCGCGCGAGCAGGCGGCGCCGTGCGGCCGCGAGTGCCGGACCCTCGGTCACCAGCGGCGCGCAGGCCTCGGCCTGCCAGACCCGCAGGGCGAAATCCGGCGCCATCGTCACCGCGCCGCCGGCATTGGCGAAGGCGCCGCGATTGCCGGTATCGAGATAGGATTCCGCCGGCAGGCCCTCGGCGAGGATCACGTCATGCTGCGCCAGCTCGACGTGCCAGTAGGTGACCTCGTCAACGGGCGTCTGGGCAATGGTGGCGTCATTGAGGAGGTAGCGGACGGGGATCAGCACGTCGTCGACGTAGACGGCGTGGTCCGGCGAGAGCAGCAGGTCTCGTGATGGCAGGTCCGGGCCAAACGCGCCGGCTTGCACGCGCACGGGCCATACGTCGCGTGGCCTGGGGTGCCGGCGGCAATCGACGCGGCGATGGCCGAGCCACACGACGGGGACGGTGCCGCCGAATGCCGAGGCCACCTGGTCGCCCTCGCGCAGGTGCTCGACCGGAATTGCGCCGCGATCGGTCAGAATGCGCGTACCGGCGGCGAAACACGCCACTTCGGTGACGATCGCGGAACCGCCCGCCGCCGCGGCGGCGTTCGCCGGGGTGGAGAATGCCAGTGTGCCGAGAACGTGGAGCGGGTTGGCCGCCTCGACGACGGACACGAAGCTGTTGCCCGCGGTGTAGGCGACCTCCGCCACCACCGGCGCATCGACCACGATGACGTCGCCGGGCTGGAAACCGCCGATGGTGCCGCCAAAACTCCCGATCAGGGCCAGCCCCTGGCTCGGATTGGCCACCGTGGTGAAGCCGGACGTGCCGGTCGCGGGCGTTTCGATGGTCGGCAGTTGATTGACGCCGATCACCAGCGTGCCGGTGTTGTCGGTGAAGTCGAACGTCTGGCCGCTCACGCCGCCGGTGTTCAGCACCAGCTCCGAGTGATTGGTGTTGATCTGGAAGACCCCGCCGGCGCCGTAGATGGTCGGCGTCTGCACGATCAGCGTGCCCTGGTCCTGGGTGATCAGCCCGGTGTTTTCGATATAGGCGAGATAGGGATCGGCGCCGCTGCCCTCGTTATCACCGCCGGCGTTGGAGACGAAGGGCGGGGGATCGAAGGGCGTGTGCTTGATCAGGTTGGCATGCGCGCCGATCACCACGCCGCCGGTGAGGGCAACGCTGGTGAGGGTGCCGATGGTCAGCACCGCGACACCGCCGCCGGCGCCGAGGGTGATGCCGCCGGTGATCGTGACGGTGCCGGTGGTGTTCTCGATATCGACGTTGCCCGACGCGCCCGGCAATTGCGCGACGTTGAGATCGCCGCCGATGGTGACGTTGGCGCCGTTGAGCACCGAAAACTCGCCCGCCCCCGACACGCCCACGGCGACCGACCCGATGACGTCGAGCGAGGCGCCCGTGCCGGCCAGGGTTACCACGCCCGCGCCGCCCGCGCCTTGCCCGCCGAGTTGCAGCGCGTCCGCCGAGACGGCGCCGCCGGTTCCGATATCGAGCAGGCCGGAGCCGGCGTCGCCGACCAGGAGCGTGCCGGCGACCTGCCAGTTCGAGCCGATGCCGGAGACGTTGACGTGGCTGCCGCTGGCACCCGAGCCGCTGGCGATGGTGGCGCTGACGGCGCTTTGAACCGCGCCGGCGGACTGGATCACCAGGCTGCCCATCGTGGTGTCGCCGACGGCGAAGCTGGAGATGGCGGTGGTCAGGATGGAATTCGCGCCGGCGACGGTGATGCCGCCGAGCCCGGTGCCGATCGCGGCGAGGGAGGTGGCCTGGGCGCCGGACAAGGACTCGGCCATGCCACCGGCGACGAAGGTCGGCCCGGTGGGGCCGGTCACGACGATCACGTCATCGGTGCCGAACGAGGCGCCGGGCGCCTGGATGGCGAAAATCAGGTTGTTGTAGACCTGATCGGGCGCGAGGGTGAGGTTGATCGGCCCGCCCGAGGCCAGGGTCACCGACAGGGTGTTGCCGTTGACGATGCTGGTCGAGGTCGCGTTGGAGATGCCGGACAGATCGATCGCGCAGCCGCTCTCGAAGCCCTGGATGATGCCGGAGAAGCCCGTGGGAACGAGGGTCAGCAGGCCGCCGCCGCCGGTGAAGACGATGGTTTCCGAGGCGGCGACGGGGCCGCTGGTGGTGAAGACGCTGTTGGTGCCGATCAACACCTGGCCGGTGCCGCTGAGGGTGCCGACCTTCAAGGCGCTGAGGTCGATGATTTGGCCGTTGTTGATGACGGACCCGGCGTCGCTCAGGCTGCCGTTGGCGATCGACAGCTGGCCCGCGTTGGTCAGCGTGGTGCCGGCGGCGAGCGTGTTGGTTCCGGCGAGGGTCCAGGCAGCGGCCGCGTCGACCGTGACCTGGGCGAAATTGATGAACTGCGACCCGAGGCCGGCGATCTGGGCTTGCAGCGTGCCGCCCGCCGCGAGCTCGAGGGTGCTGATGGCGGCCGCGCCGATGGTGTTGCCGCCGTTGACGACGCCGGAAAAGCTGGCACCGGGGTCGACGATGACCCGGTTGGCGTTGCCGGCGGCCAGGGACACCGCTTTCAGGGTCCCGCCGATCGAGCCCGCGTTGGTCACCGTTCCGGCGCCGCCAGTGATCGCAACGCCGTAGCTTCCCCCGGTGATCGTGCCGCCGCCGAGGTTGACGACGCCGCCGCCGGCGCCGAGCAGGATGCCGGAACTGCTGAGCCCCGAAATGCTCCCCCGGTTGGTAACCGTGCCGGCACCGCCGCCCGGCACCAGGTAAATGCCCGAGATTCCACCGACAATGGTGCCGCCGCTGAGGTTGCTGAGGACGGCGGCGCCAGTCCGGACCTTAATGCCGGAGCCGGAGAGGGGGGAGGTGCCGGCGATATAGCCGGCGTTCATTAGGGTCAGCCCGCCGGACGAGACGTAGATCCCGTTGCTGTTGCCGATGATCGTGCCGGAGCCCTGGTTGTTGAGCTGGCCGCCGGCGCTGAGCACCACGCCGGTTCCGGTGCCTCCCGTGATGGCGCCGGAGTTGGTGACAGTTCCGGCGGTGGTTGAGATCTGAACACCGTTCTGCGCGCCGCCGATTGCGCCACCTGCCGTGTTGGTGACGGTGCCGCCGTTGCCGAAGATGAGTCCCTGGAACGTTTTGCCCTGGATGGTACCGCCGTTGAGCAGGGTTCCGGCGGTTGTGTTGATCGCGATGCCTTCCTGGCCGGTGATCGTGCCGGTGCTCGCGTTGGTAATGCCGCCGCCGCCGTTGAAGACGACGGCGCCGAACCTCAAGCCCCTCACGACACCTGCGTTGGTGATGGCGCCGACGCCGCCGCCCGAGGGCACATACACCCCGCCATAGCCGCCGACGATTGTGCCGGTGGCCAGGTTGGTGACGGCGACTGCGCCTCTGACTTCCTTGATCCCGTAGCCGTTGATCGTGTTGGCGCCGCCGATATAGCCGGCGTTCGATACGGTCAGTGCGGCCGAGAGGGACCCCGCGGCATAGATGCCGTCGGTTCCGCCGAAGAGCGTGCCGGACGCCTTGTTGTTGATGATGCCGCCGCTCTTGAGGGAAATGCCGAAGGACGCTGCAATGACCTGACCTGAATTCGAGACAGTCCAGGCCGCGGACGTGCCGCCATAAAAGCCCGAGGCGGTGGTGCCGAACACGTAGGCGCCAGGGGTGACGAACACGGGGTTGTTGGCGCTGGCCAGCGTGATGCCAGCCGTGGACGTCGTTCCTGAGACAATCAGACTCATGGGATTCCCCTCGATTGGCCTGGACGGCATCCATTCTGGCCAGGCGGCGGCCGTCAGCCGGCATGCTAGCGCATCCCGGCGCGGCGGGACCATGGTTTATGCGGTCGCAGGGCTGGCTTACTGACGCGTTGTTCGGCTACTCGGTCAGCGGCTGTCCGCGGCATGATCCACCTGTGGGTGCGAAGGCGCGAAATCCATTGCCGGCACACCCCGTCAGCTCTGCGCTTCTCCCACCACCGCCGGGAGTTCCGCCCCCGTCAATGTCTCCTGCGCCAGCAGGCGAGCGGCGCCGGAGTCCAGCGCGGCGCGGTTCTTCTCCAGCAAGGACATGGCCCGGGCCAGCGCCTCGCGCAGCAGGGTACGTACGGCGTCGTCGATCTCGCGGGCGGTTTGTTCGCTGTAGCGGCGGGGTTGCCAGAAGGTGCCGGGCTGGTCGAGGAAGCGACCCTGGTCGGTGTCCCAGGCAACGGGGCCGAGGGCGCCATCCATGCCGAAGCGCATGACCATGCCGCGGGCGATGTCGGTGGCTTTGGCGAGGTCGTCGGCGGCGCCGGTGGAGACGTCGGGGCCGATCAGGGTTTCCGCGGCGCGGCCGCCCATCAGCACGGCGAGGCGGGTGCGGAGTTCCTCCTGGCCCATGAGGAAGCGGTCTTCGGCGGGGTGCTGCATGGTGTAGCCGAGGGCGGCGATGCCGCGGGGGATGATCGATACTTTCTGGATGGGGTCGGCCAGCGGGAGCGCCATGGCGACCAGAGCGTGGCCCATTTCATGGAAGGCGACGATGCGGCGTTCCCGCGGGATGAGAATGCGGGAGCGCTTCTCGAGGCCGGCGACGATGCGTTCTACCGATTCGGCGAAGTCCTCCATGGCGATGGAGTCGGCCTTGCGGCGGGTGGCGCGGACGGCGGCTTCGTTGGCGAGATTGGCGAGGTCGGCGCCGGTGAAGCCGGGGGTCAGGCCGGCGATGGCTTCGAGATCGACGTCTGGCGCCAGCGGCATGTTCTTGAGGTGGACCTGGAGGATCTGGACGCGGCCCTTCTTCTCCGGGCGATCGACCAGGACCTGGCGATCGAAGCGGCCGGCGCGCAGCAAGGCGGGGTCGAGGATTTCGGGGCGGTTGGTGGCGGCGAGGATGACGATGGCGACCGAGCGGTCGAACCCG
>CAIYPH010000133.1 GCA_903928045.1 uncultured Rhodospirillales bacterium | reverse complement strand
TTTGTTCACAAAAAGAACACGCTTCCTGTCCTAAACCGCAACCCCTGAATTCGTGCGTCCCGCATCGGACGTCAACCCCCGCGAACGCTTTCGCGCAGGGCGGCGAAGCTGCTCGCGGCGAGGTCGATCACCTCGCCAACCAGGCGGTGCAGCCGCATTGGCCCGGCCACCTTCGCCTCGCGCTCAAGCTGAGCGGCGATCGCGGCGAGGCGGGTTGCGGCGAGTTGGCTGCCGGCGCTGCGCAGCACATGGGCCTGGAAAACGATGCCGGTGCGGTCATCCGCCGCGAGCGCCGCGCGGAGCATCACGACGCGGCGGGCTTGCTCGGCATCGAACATGCCGACCAGCTCGGCAAACAGCGCCTCCCCGGCATCCGCCCGCGCAACGGCGAGCGCGGCGCGATCGAGCACGGGTTCGGAGACAAGATCCGCCACGGCGGTGTGGGTGTCGCTCATCGCAGGTCACTCCGCGCGGCCGTTCTCCGCGCCTGTCATCACTCCCGGCACATTGGTGAACCAAACGTTAAGGCCGCGTTACACGATGTTGCGGCTCGGTACACATGATCGTGATGCCCTCTACCGGCCGCCAGCTTCCTCGGCCTGGGCAAGCAGTTCCTCCTCCGCGGCGAGGTGCAGCGCGATCACCGCATCGAGCACGTAGAGCAGGCGGCGCATTTCGCGGGTCTCGGCGGGCGAGCCCGCGCCGTCGTCGAGCCCGGCGGTCAGCGCGGTGAAGCGGGCGGCGAGGTGGCTGATTTCCTCGTGCATGCGGGTCATCGCGCCCAGCGGATCGCGCCCGCCCATGCGGCGCGCGAGCGCGGGGAAGGTGTGGCGCTCCTCCGCGCGCTGGTGGGGGAGGAGCAGGGTGTGCAGGTCGCTGCCGATGGCGCGCAGCACGGCGGCATGAACGAGCGGGCCGTCATCGGCGTGCATGGCGTCCGCGGTGCGGCGCATCCGCTCCATCAGGGCGCGCAACTGGCCATGCTCGGCCAGCACCTGCGACACGCCAGCGGCCTCGGGCAGCACGGCCGGCGCGCGGCCGCCCAGCGCCCGGAGCGCGTTGAGGATCACCGCGACGTCGATCGCCTCCTGCAGCAGCGCCCCCCAAACCGGCGGCAAATAGCCGAATGCCGCGACCGCCATTGCCACCCCCGAGAGCCCCATGCCGACGGCGATGGATTGCAGCGCGATGGCCCGGGCGCGGCGGGCGGTGACGATGGCCGCGGCGATGCGGTCGATGCGATCGACCAGCAGCACCACATCGGCCGCCTCGGCCGCCGCCGCGGCGCCCTTGGCCCCCATGGCGACGCCGACATCGGCCGCGGCCAAAGCCGGCGCGTCGTTGATGCCGTCCCCGATCATCAGGCAGGGCCGCTCGGCGCGGACGGTGGCGATCTTGCCCTCCGGCGTGAGATCGGCGTGCACCGCATCGAGCCCCAGCGCCTCGCCCACCGCCTCGGCCGAGGCCGCGCGATCGCCGGTGACCATGACGAGGCGGGTGACCCCGGCCGCGCGCAACTCGCGGATGGCGCGCGGCGTTTCCGAACGGATGCGGTCGGCCAGCAGCAGGGCGCCGGCCACCTTGCCGTCGATGGCGACCCAGGAGGCCGAAGCCGCCGCGGCGGCTAGCCGGGCGGCGGCGCCGGTGGTGGGGAGTATGAAGCCAGCCTGCACCAGCAGCGCGGCGCTACCCACCGTCACCTTCCTCCCCTCGACGAGGCCCGACAGGCCGCCGCCGGGGATTTCATGCACCGCATCAGGCAGGCTCAACGTCAGTTCGGCGGTCTTCGCGGCGGCGACGATGGCGGTGGCCACCACATGCACCGAGACCTGCTCCAGCGAGGCGGCGAGGCGCAACACCTCATCGACGGTGAAATCCCCCAGCGGCTCCACCGCAGAAAGACGCGGCGTGCCCGTGGTGAGCGTGCCGGTCTTGTCGAACAGCGCGGTATGCACGCGGGCCAGCCGCTCCAACGCCCCGCCGCCCTTCACCACCACGCCCTGCCGCGCCGCCCGCGAAATGCCACAGATCAGCGCCACGGGCGCGGCGAGGATCAGCGGACAGGGCGTGGCGACCACCAGCACCGCGAGCGCCCGCTCCGGCCCGCCGCCCAGCAGCCAGGCGGCCCCGGCGGTGGCGAGCGTGGCGGGCAGAAACCACAGCGCCCAGCGATCCGCCAGCCGCGCCATCGGCGGCCGCTCGCCCTCCGCCGCGGTCACCAGCCGCACCACCGCGGCATAGGTGCTGCGCTCCGCCGTGGCGGTGGCGCGCAGCGCGAGCGGCCCGCCGGCATTCACCGTGCCGGAGCGGCCGACCTCGCCGACGGCACGCGCCACCGGCATCGGCTCCCCGGTCAACGCCGCCTCGTCGAGGCTCGCCGCCGCCTCCTCGATCACCCCGTCCACCGGCAGCACCTCGCCGGGCTTCACCAGCAGCCGGTCGCCCGCGGCGATCGCGGCCACCGCGACATCCTCCAGCGCGGCGCCCACCCGGCGATGGGCGATGCGCGGGATGTGCGACACCAGCGCCATCAACTCGCGCCGCGCCCGCGCCTCGGCGAATTCCTCCAGCGCCCCGCCACCGGCGACCATCAGCGCGATCAGCGCGGCGGTGAAATGCTCGCCCATCGCCAGCGCGGCGAGGATCGCCACCAGCGCCACGATATCGACGCCGAGCGAGCCGCCAAGCAGCGTGCGCAGCGTGTCACGGCCGACCGTGTAGATGATCGGCAGGGTGCCAAGGCTGAACACGACGGCGGCGGCGCGCGTCCAGCCCGCCCACCAGCAGGCCCCGCCGGCGAGCATGGCCAGCGCCACGAAGCCAAGAATGAGGCGGCGCTGCGGCAGGGCGCGCGCCTCCTCGGTCATGCCGGGGGACGCACGGTATCCGGCATCGCACCAGGGAGTTCAACGTCGAACACCTCCCCGCCATACCCCGCCGCAAGCGGGATGCGCAGCCGGCGGCGGCCATCGGCCAGCTTCTCGGGCTTGGGCTCCACGGTGATCACCGGCGTGTCGAGCGCCGCCTGCAAGGCGGTCTCCACGGTGGTCTGCAGCGCCAGCTTGGCGAGGTTGAGGTCGGTCGCGAACACCATCGTGAAGCGCTTCTCGGCCGCGCCATCGCGGGCGGCCTGCGGGGTGATCCACAGCGAGTCGATCGACTCGTGCCCGTCATGCAGCCCCTTCTGCCCCCAGGGCATGGCGACCGCGAAGAAATGCGTGTCGAACCGCTTGGCCATGGTCGCCGGCGTGATCCAGTGCGCGAACGGCACCAGCGCGTCGCAGGCGAGCTGGAACCCCTCGGCGGCCGCCACCTCGGCCATCGTGCGCTCGCTCTTGTGCACGGCCTGGCGATGCCGCTCGGCGATCGCCGCCTGGGTCTGCGCGCCATACATCACCGGGCAGCCCGTGGGCCGCGCCAGCAGCACGCCGCATTCCTCGAAGGTCTCGCGAATGGCGGCCACCCGCAGCGCCATCCCCGCCGCATCCACCCCCTCGATCGGCGGGCAGATCGCGGGATCGGTGGCGGCTTCGTGGTCCTCCGGGTCAACCCGCCCGCCCGGAAACACCAGGGCGCCCGCGGCGAAATCAATCGCGTGGCTGCGCTTGACCATGAACACCTCCATCCCCCCCGGCCCATCGCGCAGCAACAGCACGGTGGCGGCAAGGCGGGGCACGGCTGGGGTGTCGGACATCGGGGTCTCCATCAACTTCGTTCCCCCGGTCATATCCCTCGCGGGCCGGGGCGTCGAGATCACGGCTTCTCGTAGAACACGAAGTGATGCAACCGCCCCGCGAACTCCCGCGCATAGCCCCGCGCGCGCCGCCAGCCATGCGCCTCATAGAACGCCCGGGCGCGCGCGTTGTCGCGGAAGCATTCCAGCGATGTCGCCCCCCGGCCCGCGCACTCCGCCAGCAGCGCCCGCCCGGCGCCGGAGCGATGCACCGCGGGGTCGACGAACATCATGTCGATATGCCCCTCCGTCATCAGCGAAAACCCGATCACCGTCCCGTCCCGCACGGCCACCCGCAGCCGGGGCAGCACCTCGGCGAAGCGGGCGGCGAAGCTCGCCGGATCGCGCGCAGCCAGCACCGCCGGCTCCAGAATCCCGGCGAACCCGGCGCGATAAGCCGCCGAGGCGACCGCACAGGCCGCCGGGATATCCTCGGTCGCGGCCGGCCGGACCGTCAGAATGCGCTGGCCGTCCGGTTGGCGTCGTAGAACTTCAGATACTGCCCCACGAAGTCGAACTCGACGAACTTCACATAGGCGTCCGCGATGCTCTTGGTGATCGGCCCCCACACCTGCCCCGCCGGCCCGATCGACACGCCGTTGATCAGCGTCGCCGGGCAGATGCACAGCGAGGTCGAGGTGATGAACACCTCATCCGCGTTATAGGCGTCATACAAATCGAGATCCGCCTCGGTCACCGTGATCCCCAGCCCCTCCGCGAGATCGATCGCGGTCTGCCGGGAAACGCCGGGGAGCACGAATTTCGAGCGCGGCGTCAGGATCTCGCCATCCTTCACGATGAAGATGTTGGAGCCCAGCCCCTCGCACAAATTCCCGTTGGTATCGAGCAGGATCGCCCAGGCCGACGGGTCGATGGCGGTGACTTCCTGGCTCGCGACGATCAGATTCAGATAGTTATGCGTCTTGGCCCGCGGCGTCAGGCTCTCCGGCGGCGTCCGCCGCGTCGAGGGCACCAGCACCTTGATCCCCTCGACAAAACTCCGCGCCCGCTGCTTCAGCGGCAGCGGCATGCATTCCAGCACCACATTCGGCCCATGATGGTCGAGATTATCGCCGGCCACCTCGCGCACCCCGCGCGAAATCCGCTGCCCCAGCCAGAAATCCTCGCCCTCGCCCAGCAGATGCTTGTTGCGCGCAAACAGCTCGTAGGAGAGGTCCATCATTTCCTTCGGCCCAATGCCGGGATCAATCCGCAAATACTTCAACGACTTGTAGAGCCGGTCGACATGCTCCTTCACCTTGAACAGCTTGCCGTTGAAACTGCGCGTCATGTCGAAGGCGCCGTCGCCGTAAAGCCAGGAGGAGTCGCGGAAGGGGATGCGCACCTCATGTTCCGGCATGAATTCGCCGTTGAACCAGGCCAGCCGCACGTTGGAGAGATTACCGCTCATCGCCCACTCCTGCTTGATGTCACCGCTGCTACGCTAACAAGGAGATGAAATAGGGGGAAGGGAAAGCAAGCGCTTCTTTTTTGAAAAAAAGAAGCAAAAAACTTCTGCCCTATTGCCGCGTAGCGCTCCAAACCATCCCCCCCACGTACGCCAACGGCATGGAACGGAACAAAAAATCCTGATTTACTCCGTTCACTTGAGAACCCGAATTTTCGGGTCGCGTTGATGCCATGAAACGTGGAATCGAAAACGGAAGTGTGAAGCAGCACGAATGTTCTTTTTGTGAACAAAAAGAACCAAAAAAACTTTTCACTCCATCGTTGCCGT
>CAIYPH010000132.1 GCA_903928045.1 uncultured Rhodospirillales bacterium | reverse complement strand
CGGCGGGCTGGGGGCGGTGGCCTCCGGCGCCTTGGTTTCGCTCGGCGGCGCCGGGGGCGGCACAGGGCGCGACGGCTCGGCCTGTTCGGCCGGCGGCGGCGCGGCGGCCGGCTCCCCGGTGCCCGGCTGCATGACGACTTCGACCGAAGGAGCGTCCGGCGCCTCCTCCATCGGCTTCACGCGGTCCAGGCCAAGCGCCGCGGCGATCAGCAGCACCGCGAACATGACATGGGCGGCCAGCGAGGCGGCGAAAAAGCGGGTCACGGCTGCAACTGCCAGCCTGTCGCGGGCGCAAGCCGCATTCCGAAGGCGCGGGCAGCCGCGGGCAAGGCCGTCTGGGGCGTGGCGTCGGCGGCAATGCGCCCTTCGGCGACCACCAGCATGCGGGTGGCATAGCGCAACGCGAGATCGAGCGCGTGCAGGGCGACGACCACGACGCGCCCGGCGGCGGCGGTTTCGCGCAGCATCGCCATGATCTCGTGCGCCGCCGCGGGGTCGAGGTCGGCGGTGGGTTCGTCGAGCAGGAACACCGCCGGGGCGGTGGCGAAGACCCGGGCCAGCATGGCGCGGCGGGCCTGGCCGCCGGAGATGCGGTCGATCCGCTCGCCGCGCAGATGGATGACCCCGCAGCGCGCCATCGCGGCCTCGATGGCCACGCGGTCCCGGTCGCCATGCGGGATGCGGCCGAGGGCGGTGACTTCCTCCACCGTCAGGCCCCAGGCGGAGCGGGCGCCCTGCGGCATATAGGCGAGGCGGCGCGGGTCGGCCGGCGCGTTGCCGGGCAGCAGCCCGGCCAAGGCACGCAGCAGGGTGGATTTACCGGCGCCGTTCGGCCCGCAGACGGCAACGCATTCCCCGGGCGCGATATCGAGCGCGACATCGCGCAGCACGGGCCGCCCGGCGAGCGCGAGTTCGGCGGCGGCGAAGCGGATCATGCGTGCATCCGTCGGGCGATGCGGATCAGCAGCGGCGCCCCCAGCATCGCCGTCAGCACGCCGAGCGGCGGCTCCTGCGTGAGCGGCAACAGCAGCGGCAGGGTGCGCGCCAGCAGGTCGGCGGCCAGCAGCAGGGCGGCGCCGGCCAGGGCGGCGGCGGGTAGCAAGCCGCCCGGCCGCTCGCCGAGCACGGGGCGCAGCAGATGCGGCACGATCAGCCCGACGAAGCCGATTCCGCCGGCCACCGCGGCGCCGGCACCGGCGATCAGCGTGATCCCCGCGGCGGCGGCGCGCAGGGTGCCCCCGGCGGGATGGCCGAGACTGGCGGCCACCTCCTCGCCGAGGGACAACGCATCGAGCCCCCGCCCGAGCCGCAGCAGCACGGCCGCGCCAAGCAGGATCGGCGGGGCGGCGAGCCAGAGATGCAGCAGGCTGCGATCCTCCAGCCCGCCCATCAGCCAGAAGGTGATTTCCGCCAGCGCATAGGGGTTGGGCGCCAGCGTCAGCGCGAAGGCCAACAGCGCCGCCGCGATCGCCGAAACCGCGACCCCCGCCAGGATCAGCGAGGCCCCGCTGGCCGCCCGCCCGGCCAGCGCGAGCAGCACGACACAGCCGATCGCCGCCCCGGCCATGCCCGCCAGCGGCAGCGCCGGCGGAAACAGCGCCGCAATCCCCCAGTAGAACGCCACCACCGCGCCGAGCCCGGCGCAGCCGCCAATCCCGAGCAGGCCAGGGTCAGCCAGCGGATTGCGCAGCGCGCCTTGCAGCACCGCGCCGGAGAGCCCGTAGCCCCCGCCGACCAGCAAAGCGAGCAGGGTGCGGGGAAGGCGCAGTTCGAGCAGCACCAGCCGGTCCGGCCAGCCGAATCCGGCGGCGCCGGTCAGCAGGCCCAGGAGGGTGAGCACGGCGAGCAACGCAAGCAAGCCGCGCTTCACCCGCCCCGCTCCGCAAGCAGCGCGACGGCCTGAGCCGTCCAGGGCCCGCCACAGGCAAGCAAGGCGGGCGGCCAGGTGGCGCGCGGAATGCCGGCCAAGGCGGGATGGCGCAGCAGGTCGGTCGCCAGCGAAGGGAAGTCAGGCGCCGCGGCGGTGACCAGCAGGTCCGGCGGGTGGGCGGCGATAGCCTCGATCGGCAGGCGCCCGCCGCTGGCCGCATTGGCGAAGCCGGCCGCGGTGAGCACCGCATCGGCGAGCGAGCCTTGGCCGGCGGTGTAGCCGCGCGCCTCCAGCGGCAAAGCGCGCAGCATGGTGCGGGGCGGAACGCCAACGAGCACGCGGTCCATCCCGGCGATCAGCCGCTCGCCTTCCGCCTCGGCGCCGAGCAGGGCGGCGAAGCGGCGGGTTTCGGCGCGGATGGCGGGGAAATCCTCCGGCATCGCGGTGCGCTCGAACGCCACGCCGCGCCGCGCGAGGGCGGCAAGCGTGGTTTGCGCGCCGAAGGGGCCGGCGAGCACCAGGTCAGGTGCCAGACCAAGCACCGCCTCGGCATCCGGCCGCACCCAGGGGAGCGCGGCGGCGGCCTGGGCCACCACTGAAAGCGCCGGGTCACGCGCCAGCGGGCTCAGCGCCACCGCGCGGTCCGGCGCGAGCAGCACCAGCAGCTGGTCGGTGCACAGGTTGAGCGACACCACCCGCCGCGGCGCCGCGAGCGCCGGCATCGCCAGCAACAGCAGCGCCGCCGCCAGCCGCCTCACAGCACCAGCACGCCGTGATGCTTGGCCTTGCCCTCGGGCTCGACATGGATGGTGATCATCAGCCCCTCCATCTCCGCCTTCAGCGCCGCCTCGATGCGATCGCAGATCTCGTGCGCGGCGGAAACCGACATGGCGCCGGGCACCACGAGATGGAATTCGAGGAAGGTCAGCCGCCCGGCATGGCGGGTGCGCAAATCATGCGCCTCGATGGCGCCCGCGGCATGCTGGCCGACGATATCGCGGATGCGCCCAACGATCTCCGCCGCCGGGGCGGCATCCATCAGCCCGCCGACGGAGTCACGGATGAGGAAGCTGCCGGAGACAATGATGTAGATCGCCGTCGCCGCCGCCACCGCCGGGTCCAGCCACGCGATTCCAGTGGTGACGACCAGCACGACACCGATGAGCACGCCGATCGAGGTCACGACATCCGCCACCAGATGCTGCGCGTCGGCCTTCAGCGCGGCGGAGCGGAATGCGCGGGCCTTGCGGAACAGGAGCAGCGCCCAGCCGAGATTCAGCACCGTCGAGGCCGCGTTGAGCGCCATGCCAACCAGCGGCGCCTCGATCGGCGCGGGCGCGCGAACGGTGTTCCACGCGTGCTGCAGGATCACCAGCGCGGCGACCACGATCAGCACACCCTCGATAACGGCGGCGAAAAATTCAGCCTTGTCATGGCCATAGGGATGGTTCGCGTCGGCCGGCTTGGCGGCCAGGCGGAGCGCCAGCCAGGCGATCACCGAGGCGGCGACGTTGACCACGGTCTCCGCGGCGTCCGAAAACAGCGCGGCCGAGCCGGTGACCCACCAGGCCGCCAGCTTCAGCGCCAACACGATCGCGCCAAGCGCGATGCTGCCGGCCGCGAAATCCTTCGCCTGCGTCAACCCAATTCCTTTTCCATGTCCCGGCGCCCGGGGGTCTAGCAAACCCAAATGAGGACGAAAGCGCGTATTTTTTTAAAAAGAAGCAAAAACTTCTTATCCGCCTGCTTCACGGCTTCCCCGGGAAGCTCCGCGACAAACGGGCAAAAGTTTTTTGGTTCTTTTTATCAAAAAAGAACACCTTTCTTCCTTCTCCCCCCTCAGGGTGAGACGTCCTCGATGAACACCCGCCGCCGCGCATACGACAGCCACACACGCCGCCCCGCCAGATAATCCGCCCCGAGGATCATGTCGATGCCTCGCTCCACCCGTTCGCCGACCTGAAACAGCGGCCCAGGGTAGGAGCGCCCGGCGATGCTGACCGCGCCGAAGCGGTGCACCGCGACCGTGGCGGCCTGCGGGCCGGCGCCGGAGAGCTGCAGCTGGGGATCACGGGCCAAAATCTCGGGCGTTACCCCGATCGCAGCGGCAGCGTCACGGGCGACGAAGCTGCGGCCGGCGCCGGTGTCGATCAGGGCGTTGAGCAACTTGCCGTCGAGCACCACCGGCACCACGAAGCGGCCGCGTTCGGAGCGGCTGGCGTCCAGCACCACCGCGCGGGCGGCCCAGGCGGGCGCCACCGTGTCGGGGCAGAGATGGCCGGCAAACAGCGTGACCTGCCGGTGCGGCAGATCGAGCTCGACCTCGAAGACGGACAGCACCGAGACGCCGAACAACCCGTCGACCCCGCTCGCGCTCAGCGCGCTGCCGGGCGGCAACACCAGCACCTTGTGGTCGGGCACCTCGAGATCACCGATGCGGAACCCCTCCAGCCGCCCCGCCACCGTCTGCGAGGTACCGCCCACGCCGGTGACGGTGTTGATGGTGCGCGGATCGATCGCGAGCCCCAGGCGGCGCAACGCCGGTTGGGTAAGCGCCACCGCCACCGCGCCGGTGTCGAGCACGAAGGTCGCGCTCTGCCCCTTGATGGTCGCCCGAATCAGCGGCGTGGCGCCGCGCATCTCGATGGGGATGACCAGGCGCGGCCGCACGCCGCAGGTCTCGAAGTCGAAATCGTCATGCGGCGCGGCGCAGCCGGCCAGCACCAGCAGCGCGAGCAGCAGCCAGGCCCTCACCCCACGGCCTCGGCCGGCGGCCGGCGGACGCGCAGGCGGCGGATCCGGCGCGCATCGGCTTCGAGGATGCGAAACTCGATGCCCGAGGGATGGCCGATCACCTCGCCGCGCGCCGGCACCCGCCCGGCGAGCGTGAACACCAGCCCGCCGACGGTGTCGATATCCGCCTCGCGCTCGTCCTCCGACAATACCGCCCCCATCCGCTCCTCGAACTCCCCCACCGGCAGGCGGGCATCGAGATCGAGCGATCCGTCGCCGCGCTCGGTCGCCTGGGGGGCCGGCACGTCGTCATGCTCGTCGGAAATATCGCCGACGATCTCCTCCACCAGGTCCTCGATGGTCACCAGCCCGTCGATCCCGCCGTATTCATCGACCACGAGGGCGAGGTGCATGCGGGCCTGGCGCATTTGCAGCAGCAGGTCGAGCACCGGGATCTGCGGCGCCACCAGCAGCGGCTTGCGCAGAATGGCCTCCAGCTTGAACTCGGTGGCGCGGCCGACGAAGGCAAACACGTCCTTGAGGTGGACCATGCCGACGATATCGTCCAGCTCCTCGCGGAACACCGGCAGGCGGGAATGGCCCTCGCGCTGGAACAACGCCACCGTCTCGTCGAGCGTGGCATCGACCGAGATCGCCACGATATCCGGCCGTGGCAGCATCACGTCATCCGCGGTGGTGCCCCTGAGGCGCAGCACATTGGCGATCAGCGCGCGTTCCTGCCGGTCAAGCTCCGGGGCGCCGCCAGCAGTGGCGGCCTCGGCGGCGGCCTCCTCGACCAGCTCGGCGATCGATTCGCGCACACTGGGCTCCGCGGTGCGGCGGAGCAGGCGGCCGCGGAGGCGGGCGATCAGGCCAGCGCGGCCGCTCATGAGTGGCGCCCATAGAAAGCAAGCGGTTCTTTTTTGAAAAAAAGAACCAAAAAACTTTTATCCGTTGGCTGCGCGGCTTCCCGGGTCGGCTCCGGAGCAAATGGATAGAAAGTTTTTGCTTCTTTTTTCAAAAAGAAGCGCTTGCTTCCCTTCATCATCCGCGCCGCCACGGATTGGGCAGGCCAAGCCGCCCCAGAATGCGCGCCTCCGCCATCTCCATCCGCCGCGCCTCGCCCGCCTCGGCATGGTCATGCCCGGCAAGGTGCAGCGCGCCATGGGCGATCAGATGGGCGAGATGGTCACCCACCCGCTTGCCCGCCGCCTCGGCCTCGCGCGCGACCACCCCGGCGGCGAGGACGATTTCGCCGGGGCTGTGCGGCGTGGCGTCGAAGGTCAGCACGTTGGTCGGCTTGTTGCGGCCGCGATGGCGGGCGTTGAGGTGCTTGACCTCGCGATCCGAGGTCAGCACCACCGTCGCCCGCAGCCCCATTGCCCGGGCAACGCGTTGAACGATCCGCTCGGGAGACGTAATCAGCCGGTGCCAGGCCGGGTCGGCGACGATCATCAGGAGCCCCGCCGAAGCGGGGCCGCGACTGGAGGAAGGGTCCATCAGCCGGCGGGCCCCTCATGCCGGCCGCGCCGAGCCGTCTCCTTCTCCGCCTCGGTGCGCTGCTCGTAGGCATCGACGATGCGGGCCACCAAGGGATGGCGCACCACATCGCGCTTATCAAAGCGGCAGACGCCGATGCCGGGCAGGCCCTCGACGGTATCGAGCGCATCACGTAGGCCGGAGCGCACGCCCGATGGCAGGTCGATCTGGCTGAGATCGCCGGCGATCACCATGCGGGTGCCTTCGCCCATGCGGGTGAGGAACATCTTCATCTGCACCGG
>CAIYPH010000131.1 GCA_903928045.1 uncultured Rhodospirillales bacterium | reverse complement strand
GTGGTGCTGCACTATCCCGGCAGCACCGGCGAGGTGCGTGATCTCACCGCCGAAATCGCCGCCGCCCATGCCGTCGGCGCGCTCGCCATCGTCGCCGCCGATCCGCTGAGCCTCGTGCTGCTCACCTCGCCCGGGGAAATGGGCGCCGATATCGTGGTCGGCTCCTCGCAGCGCTTCGGCGTGCCGGTCGGCTTCGGCGGCCCGCATGCCGCCTTCTTCGCCACCCGTGACGCGCTGAAGCGCTCGATGCCCGGCCGCCTGGTCGGCGTCTCGCTCGATGCCGCCGGCGCGCCCGCCATGCGCCTCGCGCTGCAAACCCGCGAGCAGCATATCCGCCGCGAAAAGGCGACGTCGAACATCTGCACCGCCCAGGTGCTGCTGGCGGTGATGGCCTCGATGTATGCGGTGTGGCACGGCCCGGCCGGGCTCACCCGCATCGCCAGGCGCGTCAACCTCCAGGCCCGCCTGCTCGCCGCCGCCGCCACCCAGGGCGGCCTCGCGCTGCGCCATGGCGCGTTCTTCGACACGCTCGCCATCGAGGCCGGCCCGCGCGCCGACGCCCTGATGGAGGCGGCGCTGACCGCCGGCTTCAACCTGCGCCGCATCGACGCATCAGGTGTCGGCATCGCGCTCGATGAGACCGTCACTCGCGCCGACCTCAACGCGCTGGCCGCCATTCTCGGCGGCGCGCTCGGCGAGGCGGCCCCGAGCCTGCCGGATGCCTGCATCCGCACCTCCAAAGTCCTCCAGCAGCACGTCTTCAGCGCCTATCACGCCGAGCACGAAATGCTGCGCTACCTCAAGCGCCTGGAGGACAAGGACGTCGCGCTCAACCGCTCGATGATCCCGCTCGGCTCCTGCACCATGAAGCTGAACGCGACCGCGGAGATGATCCCCATCACCCTGCCCGGCTTCGCGGAGATCCACCCCTTCGCGCCGGCCGCGCAGACCACCGGCTACAAGACGATGATCGACACGCTGACCGGCTGGCTCTGCCAGGCTACCGGCTTCGCCGGCGTCTCCATCCAGCCCAACGCCGGCAGCCAGGGCGAATATGCCGGGCTGCTCGCCATCCGCGCCTGGCATGAGAGCCGCGGCGACCATGGGCGGGACATCTGCCTCATCCCCTCCTCCGCCCACGGCACCAACCCCGCCTCGGCGGCGATGGCCGGCTATAAGGTGGTGGTGACCGCCTGCGACAAGGACGGCAACGTCGATGTCGCCGATCTCGCCGCCAAGGCCGCCCAGCACGGCCCGAAACTCGCCGCGCTGATGATCACCTACCCCTCGACGCATGGCGTGTTCGAGGAGAAAATCCGCGACATCTGCCGCATCATCCATGACCAGGGCGGCCAGGTGTACATGGACGGCGCCAACATGAACGCGCAGGTCGGCCTCACCTCGCCGGGCGCGATCGGCGCCGATGTCTGCCACCTCAACCTGCACAAGACCTTCTGCATCCCGCATGGCGGCGGCGGCCCGGGCGTCGGCCCGGTGTGCGTGGCCGCCCATCTCGTGCCCTTCCTGCCCAACCATCCGTTGCGTGCGGATGCGGGGCCCGCGACCTCCTACGGCCCGGTCTCTGCCGCGCCCTATGGCAGCGCGCTGATCCTGCCGATTTCCTACGCCTATATCCGCATGATGGGCGCGGCGGGGCTGACCAAGGCGACCGAGGTGGCGATTCTCAACGCCAACTACGTCGCCCGCCGCCTCGCGCCGCACTACCCGATTCTCTACACCGCGAAATCCGGCATGGTGGCGCATGAGTGCATCATCGATTGCCGCGGCTTCGGCGCCGATTCGGGCGTGCAGGTGGAGGATATCGCCAAGCGCCTGCAGGATTACGGCTACCACGCGCCCACCATGTCCTGGCCGGTGGCCGGCACGCTGATGATCGAGCCGACGGAGAGCGAGTCAAAGGCCGAGCTCGACCGCTTCTGCGACGCCATGATCGCCATTCGCGGCGAAATCCGCGCCATCGCCGCGGGAACCATGGACCGCGCCGACAACCCACTGAAAAACGCGCCGCACACCGCGCGCGAGGTGATGGCCGATACCTGGACCCACGGCTATAGCCGCGCCCAGGCCGCCTTCCCGCTGCCCTTCGTGGCGGCGTCGAAGTATTGGCCGCCGGTCAAGCGCGTCGACAACGTCTACGGCGACCGCAACCTCGTCTGCACCTGCGCGCCGCTGGAGGCCTACGCCGAAGCCGCGGAGTAATCCCCCCGCGCCGCTTCCGGCAGGATGCGGCGCAGATACTCCGACCACGCGCCCGTCAGCATCTGCCTGGCGGTGCGCGGTTCCGGCTCGGCGTCTTCCAGCACGGAGGGCTCGATGTCGGCGAACACCGGGTAGGGTGCGGTGGGGATGCTGGCGGTCGCGGGCGTCATGGCCATATCTCCTTGAGCGTTCGGGCGTCGATGGCCGCAGGCTAGGTCGCGGTGGTTTACGAAAAATGAAGCCCGCCGGATGCGGCGCGGATCACAGTTTGGCGGCGAATTCCGGTCGCATCGCGCCCGCATCATGGCGGCGGCGTGGCAACGGAGACATGACCGTCGCGGACGTGGCACAATGCGCGCGGCGCTGATAAACTCCGCCCATGCAGCACCGCACTTCGCTCCCGCGCGCCGTTCTCCTCGCCCTCTCGCTCCTGTCCGCCTGCGCGGCGGCCGACCCCAGCGTCGGGTCGGGCGGCGCCAGCGCGATCAAGGTCACCGGAGCCGCCGGCGCCTTCCTCACCGCCCGCTTCGCCGCCAGCCAGAACGACAATGAGCTGGCCGCCCAGCTCTTCCAGCGCACCCTGGAGACCGACCCGGGGAACCCCGAGCTGCGCCAGCAGGCCTTCATCACCGCCCTGCTCGCCGGCCGGCCGGAGGCGCAGCGCCTCGCCCAGATGATGCCGGATGACCAGGTCGCCCTCCTCGTGCTCGGCAACGCCGATGCCAAGGCCGGCCGCTGGGAGCAGGCCGAAACCCGCTACGCCACGCTGCCCCGCCAGGGCCTCGCCCAGGTGCTGCAACCGCTGCTGCTCGCCTGGTCGCAGGCCGGCGAGGGCCGCACCGACGTCGCGCTCGCCACCCTCTCCGGCTCGCCCGACGCCCAGCGCTTCCACGCCTTGTTCACCCTGCACGGCGCGCTGATCGCCGATCTCGGCCGCAAAAGCGCCGAGGCCGCGCGGCTCTACCGCTCCGCGGTCAGCGAATTCGGCGGCACCGACCTCACCATCGCCCGCCAGGTCGCCTCCTGGCAGATGCGCCAGGGCCGCCCGGAAGAGGCGCGCCAGACCATCGCCACCCTGGTGCAGGCCAACCCCGACCTCGCCATCATCGCCCCCGGGCTCGAGGCCGCGGTCGCCGAGCGGCAGATCCGCAACGGCGCCGATGGCATCGCCGAGGTCTATCTCATGCTCGCCACCGGCCTGCGCCAGCAGGAGCGCGCGGCCTTCTCCCCCGTGCTCGTCCAGCTCGCGCTCGAATTGCGGCCGGATTCCGCCCCCGCCCGCCTGCTCGCCTCCGAGCTCTACGAGCAGCGCCGCAGCGTCGATCTCGCCCAGCGCATCCTCGCCCCGGTCGGCGCGAAAGACCCGCTCTCCCCGCTGGTGCGCGTCCGCCAGGCCGCCCTGCTCGACAAGCAGGGCGATACCGCGGCCGCGCTGCGCATCCTCGACCAGCTCGCCCGCGACCTGCCCGACCGCCCGGAAATCGCCTCCGCCCAGGGCGATCTGCTGCGCCAGAAAAAGCGCTTCAACGAAGCCATCGCCGCCTATGACCGCGCCATCGCCCTCACCCCGCAGCCCCCCATCCGCGCCAACTGGCCGCTGTTCTACAACCGCGGCATCGCGCTCGACCGCGCCAAGCTGTGGGCCCGCGCGGAAGCCGATTTCCTCCAGGCGCTGGATCTCCAGC
Source organism: uncultured Rhodospirillales bacterium (assembly GCA_903928045.1). Next base: position 152 of record CAIYPH010000131.1, on the reverse strand, counting down.
CCGAGCAGCCCTTCGTGCTCAACTACCTCGGCTATTCCTGGACCGAGCAGGGCCGCAACCTCATCCGTGCCCGCGAGATGATCGAGCGTGCCCTGCGCCTGCGCCCCAACGACGGCGAAATCGCCGACAGCCTCGGCTGGGTGCTGTTCCGC
>CAIYPH010000130.1 GCA_903928045.1 uncultured Rhodospirillales bacterium | reverse complement strand
GAACCGCTTGCTTAAAGCGCCCCGGCGACCCAATCCTTCAGCACGCTCTTCGGCGCCGCGCCGACCTTGGTGGCGACCGCCTTGCCGTCCTTGAACAGGATCATGGTGGGGATGCCGCGCACGCCATACTGGTTCGGCGTCATCGGGTTTTCGTCGATGTTGACCTTGGCGACGGTCAGCTTGCCCTTGTATTCGGCGCCGATCTCTTCCAGCGCCGGGGCGATGGCGCGGCAGGGGCCGCACCATTCGGCCCAGAAATCGACCAGCACCGGGCCATCGGCCTTCAGCACGTCGGCGGCGAAGCTGTCATCGGTAACCGGCTTGGTGTTCTCGCTCATGGCGGGGCCTTTCTTGGCAAAACGTGAAAATCAGATTGGGTCGGTCGGGCCGGCCATCAAGCGGCGGCCTCTGCGCCGGGAGCATGCCGGTCCAGCAGCGCCGAGGGAAGCGGCATTGCGTGCGCGTCGGACGTCCAGACCAGAACGCAGTCGACCGCGCGGCCGGGGAAGGCGGCGCGCAGCACGGCGCGATAGGCCGCCATCTGACGCAGATACAGCACCGGCACGCGGGAGACGGAGGCCGGGGGGGCACGGTTGGTCTTGTAGTCGGCGATCAGCACGCGATCGTCGAGCACAGCGAGGCGATCCACCACGCCGCCGACGATCTGGTTGTCGATCAGCCCGGTCAGCGGCACCTCGGCCCGCCCGGCCGGGCCGAACAGCGGGGCCAGCGAGGGGTCGTCCAGCACCGCCAGCACCTCGGAGGTGACGGTGCCGATATCCGCGGGATCAAGCCCATGGCCGGGGCGGGCGAGGAAGCGCGTGGCGGCCTCCGCCCGGTCGGCGGGGGGAACGGCGGGAAGGTGCTGCAACAGCGCGTGGATCAGCTGGCCGCGGCGGAAGCGCAGCCCGGCCGAGTCGCGCGCGGCGAGGGGAGACATCGCGGCGGGCACGGCGCCGAGCCCGGCATTCTCCGGGCGGCTCGGTGCCAGCGGGCTCGGCATCGCGGGTTCGGCCGGCACCGCGGCGGGCTGCCAGCACGGCGCCCCGCCCGCCCACTCCGGCAAGGCGGACTCGATCGGAGCCTCGCTTTGGCGGGCCGGTTTGGGGTCGACGGTCTGGGCGCAGTCATGCACCAGCATTTCGCCGGGCCAGCCGCCATCGAAGGGCATCGAAACCGCCCCCAGCGCAGCGAAGCCGGCCTGCACCAGGTCGTACCAGCACGCGGGGGAGCGCTTCTTCCTGGTCTCCCAGCCGCAGATCACCAGCCGGTCCTCGGCGCGGGTGAGCGCGACGTAGAGCAGGCGGTTATATTCGGCCATCCGCCGTGCCTCCGCCTTCTGGCGCAGGTCCTCGACGGCGCCGGAACGGAGCGCCTTGAGCGGTGACCACAGGGCGACCGGCGCGCCGCCGGCGGGATCATCCGCCCACAGGATGCGCTCGTCATCGAGTGGCAGGCCGGTGGTGTCGGGGAGGATCACGACGGGCGCCTGCAGCCCTTTCGCGCCATGCACGGTCATGATCCGCACCAGGCTGCCGGCCCCCTCGGCCTCGCGCTTCACCTCGGCGCCGGAGCGACGGAGCCAGTGGACGAAGCCTTGCAGCGAGGGCGGATGCAGCGCGCCATAGCTCAGCGCCGCGCTCAGCAGCTCGTCGACCGGCTCGGCGGCCTCGGGGCCGAGGCGCGCGAACAGTTTCGCCCGCCCGCCGAGCGGCCCGAGCGCCTCAACGAGAAGGGCATGGGGGGCGGCGTAGTCGACACGCGCGAGCAGGGCGGCGAAGAACGCCCGCGCCGCTTGCCATTCCGGCCGCTCCCCGGCGCGGCGGCGCAGTTCGCCCCACAGGGAGCCGTCGCGATGGGGCGCGAGCGCGATCAGGTCGTCATCGCCGAGCCCGCCGAGCGGGCTGGTCAGCACGGCGGCGAAGGAGAGATCGTCCTCCGGCAGCAGGAGGGCGTCGCAGAGGGTGAGCAGGTCCGCCACCGCCGGCTGATCGGTCAGCACCATGCGATCGAGCCCGGCGACCGGAACTTTGCGGTCCTTCAGCGCGCGAACCAAGGCGCGCGCGAATTCACTGCGCCGACGCACGAGGACCAGTACATCGCCGGCCGCGAGCAGCCGGCCCTGACTCTCCAGCCGCTCATGGCCAACACGCGCCGCGATCCAGGCGGCGACGCCCTCGGCCAGCAGCTCCACCGCCCCCTTGGCGCCCTCGTTGCGCTCCGGCACCGCCCAGGGCGCGGTGTCCGGCAGGGCTGCGGCCGGCACCGGCGGCCAGAGTTCCACCCGGCCGGCGAAACCGGCGCGATCGGGCACGTGGCAAAGCGGCGCGCCGTCGGTCACCCCGGCGGCGGCCGCGGGCTGGGCGAATACCGCGTCCACCAGGCCCAGCACCGGGGCGGTGGAGCGGAACGACACGTCGAGCGTGACATCCTCCCACGCGGCCCCGCTGGCCTTCACCTCGCGGCGCATGCGGTCGCGCCAGAACTCGAACTGGTCGGGGTCGGCGCCCTGGAAGCCGTAGATCGACTGCTTGCGATCGCCCACCGCGAAGACGCTGCGGCGCGGCGCCTCGCCCGCCTCCCGCGCGCCGCTGCCAGCGAAGAACTCCGCGGTCAGCGCGCCGGCGATGCGCCATTGCGCAGGTGCGGTGTCCTGCACCTCGTCGAGCAGGAGGTGATCGAGCCCGCCATCGAGCTTGTAGAGCACCCAGGCCGCGCCGGGATCGACCAGCAGGGCGGCGGTGCGGCCGATCAGGTCGTCATAGTCGAGCTGCCCGCTGGCCTCCTTGGCGCCGGCGTAGAGATCCACCACGGGGCGGGCGAGCCGCGCCAGGGCCGCCGAGACGTCGCCGATGCGCACGGCGCGGCGATCATCCTCGACCTGCCAGACCCGCTGCTGCTCGGCGAGGAACACCTCGTGCAGGCCGGGATGGGCGTCCGCGAGCTTCTTGTTGGCGAACACCCCCGGGCCGCGCGGCTTGCCGTCGCCAAGGAGGAACAGCGTGCGCCACTCCTCCCAGTTCTCGGCGCGCTCCTCGCCGGGGATGGAGAGGTAGCCCAGCATCGCCTCGGCCCGGTCGCGCACCGTCGGCGATCCGTCACGCGCGGCGCCCTGGGCGGCGCGGCGGACCTGCCCCTCGCCTTGCCAGAACACCGCGGCCTCGATCACCTCCGCCTCGGTGCGGGCGGCCACCCCGAGGGCGCGGGAGAGGGCGGCGCGATCGGCGGTGAGGCGCGGACCATGCGGCACCAGTTCGCGCACCAGCTTGCCGAACCCCCCGGCGGTGGCGAGGCCGGCCAGGGCGAGCAAGGCGGCGCGGCGTTCCGCGGTATGCGCCTCTTCGAGCATGGTCTCCTGGGCGGCGGCGAGGGCATTGCGGGATTCCAGCTCGTCGACCAGGCGGAAATGCGGCGACAGCGCCGCCTCCAGCGGGAAGCGGCGCAGCAGGGACTGGCAGAAGGCGTGGATGGTGCCGATCCGCATGCCGCCGGGCAGGTCCAGCACCTCGGCGAACAAGGCGCGCGCCTTGGAGCGCAGCGCCACACTGGGCGCGATGTCGAGATCGGTGAGGCGGTGGTCGAGCGTCGGGTCATCGAGTGTGACCCACTCGCCGAGCATTTTTTGCAGCCGCAGCGACATCTCGGCCGCCGCCGCCTTGGTGTAGGTGAGGCACTGGATGCGCCCCGGCGCGGCGCCGGCCAGCATGAGGCGCAGCAGCCGGTCGGTCAGCAGCTTGGTTTTGCCCGAGCCGGCCGAGGCGGCGACGAAGGCGGAGACCGCGGGATTGGAGGCGGTGCGCTGGGCCGCTTGAGCGCGCGCGCGGGCCGAGCCGCTCATGGCTCCTCCTCCGCCTCTTCGCCGGCGGCGCTCCATTCGGCGACGCGGGCGAGCTGGGCATAGTCGGCGAAGCGCGGCGCGCGGCCGGGATGCGGCTGGGCGAGGTAGGCGCGGTCGGGGTCGTCATAGGCGGCGATGAGGCCGCGGAGGTTGTCCAGCGCCGCCGCCGCGCCGGCTTCGACCAGTTCAGGCTTGCCGTCGAACAAGGTGTAGACCTTGCCGGGCTCATAGCCGCCGCTGAGGTGCCAGTAGACCAGCTCGGCCGCCGCGCCCGCGATCGCCTGCCCGAAGGCGCCGGAAGCCGCCATCGCGGCCTCCAGCGGGAGTTGCGGCGCGAAGCCGGCATCGACCTGTTTCTGGCCGGGGGGCTTGCCGGTTTTGTAGTCGAAAATCGCGAGCCGTCCGTCCTCGCGCCGCTCGATGCGGTCGGCGCGGCCGCGCAGTTCGAAGGATGCGTCGTCCAGCAGCAAACGGCCGGATTGCTCGGTCTCGATGGCCAGCGGGCGGCTCAGGGACCGCCGGCGGACCTCCTCCTCGGCCACCCAGTCGGCGATGCGGGCGAGGCGCGGGGCCCACCATTCCGCCAGCGCACGGCGCAGCCCGGCATGTTCCAGCGCCTGGTTCATCGCCACACGGAGTTCGGCGGCGGCGTTGGGCGGCCAGGTCGCGCCGTATTCGTCCAGGAAGCGGCGCATACCGTCATGCACGAGGGTGCCGTAGTCGGCGGCGTCGGTTTCCTCTTCCAGCGGCTTGAGCTTTTTGAGGTGCAGCACATGACGGGCGTAGATGGCGTAGGGGTCCTCGAGCCAGGTCTGCACCTCGGTGACGCTGAGGCGGCGGGGGCGCAGGGCGAGGGGCGGGCGGGGCGCCGGAGGAGGGACCGGGCGCGGTGGCCCGGCGGGCTGGTCGAGCAGGCGGGCCCATGCGGCGGCCGGGTGGTGGTCGAGCCGGGCCCTGGCGCCGGCCAGCATGGCATCGAGCCGCACCAGCCAGCGTGCCGGCACGCACGGCGCCCCGTCCCGCCGTCTGGGGCAGGACAGCACCACGACGGGGGCGGAACAGGCGGCCATGACGAAATCATGCGCGGCCTGGCCGATCCGCTCCTCCGGGCTCGGCAGCCCGGCCTTGCGGGCCATGGGGCGGGAGAGCCAGGGGCCGGGGTCGGTCGCCGGCGGCCAGACGCCCTCGGCGAGGCCGCCGAGCACGGCGACATCGACCGATTGCAGCCGCGCCTCCAGCAGGCCCCAGATGAAGACGCGGGGGTGCTCGGACGCCGCCTCGCGCCCGCGCAGGGCCCGGCGGCTGCGCACCGCGATGCCGTCCAGAATGGCGTCGAGCAGGCCAGGCAGGGTGGTGCGGGGCTGCTCGGGCAGCAGGGTGAAGGCGTCGAGCGCGTCGGAAAGGGCGGTGGCGAGGGCCTCGCCCTCCTCTTGCGCCCAGAGCCGGGCCGCGCCTTGCTCTTCGTCGGTCGCGGCCAGCGCCTCGGCCGCCTCGATCAGGCCGGTCAGCAGGTCGGCGGGCGCGGCGCGGGCGCTGGCCGTGATGCGCATGATCGGTTCGCAGGCGGATTCGAGGGCGGCCAGCAATTCGGCCAGCGCCGGGGGGTCTTTGCCCTCGATCACCCGGCGCAGGGGGATCAGCCCCGGCGCCGGCTTCGGGCCGCGCAGCACGGCGACCTCCAAAGCGCGGGCGAGGCGGCGGCAGGTGGCCGGCGGCATTCCGGCGGCGGCGAGCGGGTGTTTCAGCAGGGCCAGCAGCGCCACCGGGGCGAAGCCGCCCACCGCCGCATCGGCGAGCAGGCGGAGGAACACCGCGGGCGGCGTCTCCGCCAGCGGCTCGCCGGCGCTGTCATCGGCCACCACGCCCCAGCGCAGCAGCTCCGCCGTCACCCGGCGGGCGAGCGCACGATCCGGCGTGATCAGCGCGGCGCGCTGGCCCGGGGTTTCCAGCGTATCGCGCAGGATCAGCGCGATGGCGGCCGCTTCCTCCTGGGCGTCGGCCGCCTCCAGGCGCAGCAGCCCGGCGGGCGGGGGCGGGGCGGTATCGCGCCAGGTGTGAAGGGCGGTGGCGGGCAGCAAAGCGGTGGCCAGGAGTTGGGCGCGCGCCGGGGTTTCGGCGAGCAGCGTCACATCCCCCCGCGCGGCGCCGAGCCCGGCCAGCAGGGCCTTCAGCCCGCCTTGGGGGTGGCTGTCGCCGACGTCGTCCCAGGCGTCGTCGGGCATGGCGTGGTCGAGGCCGGGGAGCAGCACCAGCCCATGCGGGAGGCCGGCGACCACCTTCAGCAGCCGGGCCACGGCGGGGATGCCGGCGGTGGTGCCGGCGATCCAGATAGGTTCGGCGGGGGCATTGTCCTGCCATTCCCGCGCCTGGGCGTGCAGCAGCGCCACCTGGCGGGCGGCGGGGTTGGCCATGCCGTTCGCCGCCAGCCAGTCCGGCCAGGCGCGGGTGACGATGGCGAGGAATTGCAGGGTGCGCTGCCAATGGGCGGCGTGCTCGGTATCGGCCGCGCGGTCCAGCGCGCCGGGGAGGTCGAGCTCCATGCGCTCCGCCTCGTCCATCAGGCCCGCGAGTTCCTGCGCCAGCATCCAAGCGCGATCGGCGGTCGGCACGCCGCCTTCGGCGACCGGCAGCTTGAGGATCAGCGCCGACAGCGCGGCGAGGCGGCGGGCGGGCGGCACGGCGGGGGGCAGGTCAAGCGCCCCGGAGAGCGCCAGCGGAGCCTCGTCGATGGCGCCGAGCGCGGTGATGCGGGGCAGCAGCAGCGGCTTTCCGTCGGTGGCGCGCAGGAAGGCCTCGGCGAGCGCCCTGGCGGCGCGTCGGGTGGGCAGCAGGATGAGGCCGCGGGCCAGCGGGTCAGCGCCGAAGCGATCGAGCCAGAGCCGCGCCACCTCGTCGAGAAAGGGCGCGCCGGGCGGCAGGGAGGCGAGGTTCATGCGCCGTCCCATCCCGCGAGGTTGGCGCGGCGGGCGGTCTCGCCTTCATGGGCGAGCGTCACCGTGATGGCGTTGGCCGGCCGCCAGGGGCCGAGCCGGTCGGGCCATTCGACCAGCACGATGTCGTTCAGCAGGTCGTCCCAGCCCAGCTCATCGAGCGCCGAGGGGCCGGTGAGGCGCCAGAGATCGAGGTGGTGCACCGGGCCCACTTGGGTGTCGTAGCTCTGCACCAGGGTGAAGGTCGGGCTCGGCACCTCCAGCGCCGGATCGCGCGCCAACGCCCGCAGCAAGGCGCGGGCGAAGGCCGTTTTTCCCGCTCCGAGCGGGCCTTCCAGCAGCACCACATTCCCCCGGCGCAGCCGCGCGGCGAGGCGGGCGGCGAGGGCCTCCGTCGCTGGGAGATCGGGCAGGTCGGTCGAGTCGGTCATATCGATGAGCCTATCCTGCCGCGGCGCTACGTGCCATCGGGCGGCTTGAGGGGAGGCGAGGGACGGAAGCGCTTCTTTTTTGAAAAAAAGAAG
>CAIYPH010000129.1 GCA_903928045.1 uncultured Rhodospirillales bacterium | reverse complement strand
GGCGGGCTGACCGAGCACAAGGCGGACGAGATCTTCGACCTGATGGAGAAGTTCGCCGATTACGGCTTCAATAAATCCCCCGCCGCCGCCTATGCCTTGGTCGCCTACCAAACCGCCTGGATGAAGGCCAATCACCCCGTCGCCTTCATCGCCGCCTGCATGTCGCTCGCCATCAACAACACCGACAAGCTCGCGGCCCTGCGCCAGGAGGCCGGCCGCCTCGGCATCCGCATCCTGCCGCCCGACATCAACCGCTCCGGCGCCGATTTCACCCTGGAGCGCGACGAGACCGGCAAGCTCTGCATCCGCTATGCCCTGGCCGCGGTGAAGAAGGTCGGCATGTCCGCGATGCAGGCGGTGGTGGCGGCGCGGCAATACGCCCGTTTCGAGGACCTCGCGGATCTCGCCGCCCGGGTCGACCCGCGCCAGCTCAACAAGATGCAGATCGAGAACCTCGCCCGCGCCGGCGCTTTTGACGGGCTGGAGCCCATCCGCGCCCGCGTCTTCACCGGCGCCGAGACCATCCTGCGCCGCGCGCAGGCGACCACGGAAGAGAAGGCGAGCGGCCAGATCGGCCTGTTCCGCGGCAATGGCGGGCCGGAGCCACTGCGCATGCCGAACATCCCGGAGTGGGAGGGGCTGGACCGGCTGGGCTACGAGGCGGAGGCGATCGGCTTCCACCTCACCGGCCATCCGCTCGATGCCTATGCGGGCGCGCTACGCCGCCTCGGCGTGGTCGCCAGCAACGGCATGGAGGCGCGGGTGCAAAACGGCGGCGCGCGCATCAAGCTCGCCGGCGTGGTGGTCAACACCAAGGAGCGCATCACCCGCTCCGGCAGCCGCATGGCCTGGGTGCGGCTGTCCGATGGTGGAGGCAGCTTCGAGGTGACCTGCTTCAGCGAGGTGCTCGGCCGGGCGCGCGAGGTGCTGAAGGAGGGCAATGCGGTTCTGGTGACCGCCGATGTCCGCCTTGAGGGCGAGGCGCTGCGGGTCACCGCGACCGAGGTCACCGGCCTCACCGAGGCGGTGCAGAACGTCGCCGGCGGCATCCGCATCTGGCTGCGCCAGACCGAGGCGGTGCCACATATCCGCACGCTGCTGGACCGCGAGGGCAAGGGCAAGGGCAAGGTGGTGCTGATCCCGCGTATCGAGGACACGCAGGATGTGGAGATCACTTTGCCGGGCGGGTTCAACTTGTCGCCACGTCTGGCGCAGGCGTTGAAGATATTGCCGGGGATTGAGCGGGTGGAGGACGTTTAGGAAGCAAGCGCTTCTTTTTGAAAAAAGAAGCAAAAACTTTCTATCCGTTTGGCTCGGCGGAGCCCCGGGCAACTCCGCGGCAAACGGATTGAAGTTTTTTGGTTCTTTTTTTCAAAAAAGAACCGCTTGCTTTGCTTCTTTGTGGCACTCCATCACGCCAACCGCAGCAGCACCTCCGCCAGCGCCGTGGGGGCGGTGATGTTGGGGCTGTGGGACTCGGCCATTTCGATCAGCGCCCAGGCGGGGTTCCCACGGAAGCGGTCGGCGAATTGTTGGAAGACGTCGCCGGGGCCTTTCTTGGTGCAGTGGATGTAGGTGCGCCGCAGGCGCTCGGTGGCGCCGGTCAGGCGCAGTTGCTCGCTGAAGCAGCGCTGCGGCTGATGGCGGCGGCGCGGCTTGGTCCAGGCGAGATCGGCCTCGGAGGTGTCGGGCGCCGAGGGCATTGGGGGGACGAGCCAGCCCTCCACCCCCGCCTCGGTATGGCCGCCGCGTAGATCGTCGAGCGACTGGCCGTCGCCGGGCACGAAGGCGTCGAGATAGATGAGATGGCGGATTTTGCCGGCAACCCGGTCGGCCACGCCGGTGGCGACCATGCCGCCGTAGGAGTGGCCGACCAGCACGATATCCTCCAGCCCCTCATATTCGATGACGCCAAGGATATCGGCGATATGGGTTTCGAGCCCAACCATGGGGGAGGCGAGATGGGCGCGCTCGCCGAGGCCGGTATAGCTGGGGGTGAACACTTCATGGCCCGCGGCGCGCAGCAGCGGCCGCATCTTCCCCCAGGCCCAGCCGGCCGACCAGGCGCCGTGGCAGACGAGAATGGTTGCCATGTCAGACCTCAACCGTGAGGTCGACGGCGCCAAGGCCCTCGACGGCGAAACGGTACTGTTCGGTCTTGGCGGGGAAGCGGGTGGTGACCAGGCTGCCCGTCAGCACGATGTCGCCCTTCTTGAGCCCGGTTCCCTGCTCGGCCAGGCGCTCGGCGAGCCACACCAGCGGCTCGAAGGGATGGCCCAACACGTCTCGCCCATGGCCGGAATCGACCTCGGCGCCATCGAGGCTGACGACGCCGCGCACGGCGGCGAGGTCGGGCCAGGTGGTGCACCACTCGCCGAGCACAATGCCGCCGTTCCAGGCGTTGTCGGCGATGAGGGTGGCGATTTCGAGCAGCTTGTAGTCGGCGCGGCGATCATCGACCACCTCATAGGCAGGGCACACCGCCTCGACCGAGGCGGCCAGCATCTCGAAGGTGAAGGGGCCGGAGGCCGGAAGGTCCTTCCCGATTTTGACGCCGATCTCGAATTCAAGGCCGATGCGGCCGAAAGCGCTGGCCTTCAGCGTCACGCCCGAGGGATGCACCCGGTTGGCCAGCACCACGCCGGCGCCGGGATGGTCGATGCCGCACATCGCCTGCATGCGCTTGGAGGTGAGCGCCACCTTGTAGCCGGCCACCGCGGCGCCGCTGCGCTCGCGCAGCAGGCGGACGAAGTGCTGCTGCACCTTGTAGGCGTTGGCGAGATCGGTGCGGGGCAGGTCCGCGAGTGGGCGGGATTGTTCGCCCGCGTCATGCTGGCGAAGCAATTCGGCGGCGAGTGCCTGATGATCCATGATGTCCTCCCGTGTTGCTGGCAGAGTAGGGGCGGGGCAGGGTGTCGGCAACCGGGGAGGGGGTGCTAAACACCTCACAGGAGGACCCGCCATGCGCCTGCACCGCCGTCTCGTTCTCGCCGGGCTTGCCGGCATCGCAGCACCCGCGCGGGCGGAGGAGCCGATTCGGCTTGGCCTGCTGCGCACGCTCTCGCCGGCGCCGCTCTATCTCGCGCAGGAACGCGGCTATTTTGCCGCCGAGGGGGCGCCGGTGGTGTTCCGCTTCTTCGAGGCGGCGCAGCCCATCGCCGCCGCCGCGGTGTCCGGCGATATCGATGTCGGCATCACCGCACTCACCGGCGGGTTTTTCGCGCTGGCGGGGAAGGGGGCGCTGAAGGTGATCGGCGGCGGGCTGCATGAGCAGAAGGGGTTCGACCTCACGGCCGTGCTGGTCAGCCGCAAGGCCTATGATGCGGGGCTGACGTCGCTGGAGAAACTGGGCGGCCATAGTTTCGGCATCACCCAGTTCGG
>CAIYPH010000128.1 GCA_903928045.1 uncultured Rhodospirillales bacterium | reverse complement strand
GTGATTTCGTCCCCGTCGGCGAGGAACATCCGGGTTTCGCCATTGGGCAGCGTGAGTTCCCGTCGGCCGGCGAGGCTGAGTTCCTGAAGACTGCCCCAACCGGTGTCCTGGACGGCGGAAATGGTGCCGGAGCCGAACAGGTCACCGGGCGAGAGGTTGCAGCCGTTGGAGGTGTGGTGGGCGAGCATCTGCGCGACCGTCCAGTAGAGGTCCGAGGTGTTGGCGCGCGAAAGCCGGTGCGGCGCGAGGCCGGCCCCGCGCATTTTGGGGGTGAGGATGTAGACCTCGACAGCGATGTCGAGCGCGCCCACCGCCTGGTCGTGGGCGGCGAGGAGGTGGGGCAGGGGGGGCGGGTCGCCGTTAGGGCGGGGGGGCTGGGGGATGCGGAAGGGGGCGAGGGCTTCCGGGGTGACGATCCAGGGTGAGATCGAGGTCTGGAAGCTCTTGGCCAGGAAGGGGCCGAGCGGAGCGGATTCCCAGGTCTGGATATCGCGCGCCGACCAGTCATTGAGCAGGCAGAACCCGGCGATGTGCTCGCCCGCCTGCGCGATCGGCACCGGCTCGCCAAGGGCGTTGGCGCCGCCGACCCAGATGCCGAATTCCATCTCGTAGTCGAGATTGCGGCAGGGTCCGAAGCTCGGTGCCGCCTCATCGGGGCGCTTGCGCTGGCCGCTGGGGCGGCGGACATCGGTGCCGGAAGGGCGGATGGAGGAGGCGCGGCCGTGATAGGCGACGGGGACGTATTTGTAGTTGGGCATCAGCGGGTTGTCGGGCCGCAGCAGCTTGCCGCCATTCATCGCGTGGTGGATGCCGGAGAAGAAATCCGTGTAGTCGCCGATCGCGGCGGGGACGTGCAGGGTGCACAGATCGGCGGGATGGAGCATGGCGAGCAGGCGCCGCGCCTCAGCTGCGCCCTCGGCGAGGAGGGCGGAGAGGCGGGCGCGCAGGGCCGTGCGGCCGGCGGCACCGAGGGCGAGGAAGCCGTTGAGGCTGGGGGAGGCGGCGGCCTCGGCTTCCGGGCCATCGATCAGCCCGGCGTCGAGCATGGCCGCGAGGTCGAGGATGGCATCGCCGATGGCCACCCCGCCGCGCTTGTGGCCGCCGGGCGGGTTGAACACGCCATGCGGTAGGTTCTGGATGGGAAAATCCGGGTGGCCGTTGGCGGATGTGACCCAGGAGCGCAGCGCCGCATCATGCGTATGGTCGATCATCGGCTGAACATCTTTCCCAGGCCGTTCCACACGGCGTCATAACCGGATTGCAGCTCGGCGCAGCCCATCGCATGGCGGCTGGGGATCAGCACCTGATTGGTCTCGAACATGAAGGCGAGCGTGCCGGCGATCTTGTGCGGCGCGAGCTCGGCGGCCATGGCACGCTCGGTGGTCGGCTTGTCCGGGCCGTGGGCGCTCATCAGCCCGTGCAGGCTGAGCCCGCCGGGCAGGAAGCCCTCAGCCTTGCCGTCATACACGCCGCCCACAAGCCCCATGCACTCATTCATGATGTTGCGGTGGAACCAGGGCGGGCGGAACGTGTCCTCGGCGACCATCCAGCGCGGCGGGAAAATCACGAAATCGCAATTGGCGCGGCCGGCCGTCTCGGTCGGGGCGGTGAGCACAGTGAAGATCGAGGGATCCGGATGGTCGAAGCTCACCGTGCCGATCGCCATGAAATTGGCGAGGTCGTACTTGTAGGGCGCGCAGTTGCCGTGCCAGGCGACGACATCGAGCGGGGAGTGGTCGAGCGTGGTGGCCCAGAGCTCGCCGAGGAATTTCTGCACCACCTCGGTTGGCTCATCGCGATCCTCGAACCAGGCGACGGGCGTGAGGAAGTCGCGGGGGTTGGCCAGGCCATTGGCGCCGATCGGGCCGAGATCGGGCAGGCGAAAGGTGGCGCCGTGGTTCTCGCAGACATAGCCGCGCACCGCGCCGTCCGGCAGTTCGACGCGGAAGCGGATGCCGCGGGGGATGACGGCGATTTCGTTGGGCGCCACCAGCAGGCGGCCCAGCTCGGTGGCGAGCAGCAGGCGGCCCTGCTGCGGCACGATCAGCATCTCGCCATCGGCGTTCCAGAACACGCGCTGCATGGAGCGATTGGCGGCGTAGACATGCACGCTGACGCCGTCGCCATAGGCGCCCTCGGCATTGGCGGCCATGGTGGTGAGGCCGGCGACAAAGTCCGTGGGCGTCTCAGGCAGCGGCGGCGGATTCCAGCGCAGGCGATTGGGGTTGGGAGTGCCGAGCGGCCCGCCGAAGCGGCCGCGATCGATCTTGGCATAGGGCGGATGGTTGGCCGAGGGGCGGATGCGGTAGAGCCAGGTGCGCCGGTTTTCGCGGCGCGGCACGGTGAAGGCGGTGGCGGAGAATTGCTCGGCATAGAGCCCATGCGCCGGGCGCTGCGGCGAATTGCGGCCCTGCGGCAAGGCGCCGGGGATCGCCTCGGTGGCGAACTCATTGCCGAAGCCGGTGAGGGTAGCGAGGTCGGTCCCGGTGATGCTGTCCATGCGGCTTCTCCCTTGGTGGGAGTTTAGGCTGACGGTTCGGGGGGGAGGAAGGGTGTTCTTTTTGTGAACAAAAAGAACCAAAAAAACTTTCTACTCCGCTCCATGCCGTTGGCGTACTCCCCTCGGGATGGTTGGGAGCGGCCCCACCACGAAAAGAACCGCTTCCTCAAGGCGCCAGGGCCGCCAGCGCCTGGGGGCGGAGCAGGGTAAGACGTCCCCCATCGGTGTCGATCAGGCCGGCAGTTCGCCATTGGGCGAGCTGCTTGTTGACGCTTTCACGCGAACTCGCGACCAGCGCCGCGAGGTCGGACTGCGAGAGTTTGAGCTCGATACGGACACCCTCGGCGGCGGGGCGGCCGTAATC
>CAIYPH010000127.1 GCA_903928045.1 uncultured Rhodospirillales bacterium | reverse complement strand
GAACCGCTTGCTTCCCTCGCAACGCCGCCCGGGCAATTGCCGCCACGCCGCGCCGGGCCTAGGTTTCCGCCCCCGATTCCCAAGGAGAGGAACCCATGGCTCAACGCATGCTTGAAGGAAAAGTCGCCGTCGTCACCGGCGCCGGCGGCGGTATCGGCCGCGAAATCGCGCTGATGATGTCGCAGGAAGGCGCCAAGGTGGTCATCAATGACCTCGGCGTCTCCGTCACCGGCGATGGCGGTTCCGCCACCCCGGCCGAGCAGACCAAGGCGATCATCGAGCAGCGCGGCGGCCAGGCCGTCATCAACACCAATTCGGTGGCCTCGTGGACTTCCGCCAAGGGCATCATCGACACCGCCATCGACGCCTTCGGCCGCATCGACATCGTTGTGAACAACGCCGGCATTCTGCGCGACGTGATTTTCCACAAGATGACCGAGGATGACTGGAACAGCGTCATCAACGTGCACCTCTCCGGCAGCTTCTACGTCAGCCGCGCCGCCGCCGAGCATTTCCGCAAGCAGGAAAGCGGCGCCTTCGTGCACATGAGCAGCACCTCGGGCCTGATCGGCAATTTCGGCCAGGCGAACTACGCGGCCGCCAAGCTCGGCATCACCGCGCTGTCGAAGTCCATCGCGCTCGATATGAAGCGCTACAATGTGCGCTCGAACTGCATCGCCCCCTTTGCCTGGAGCCGCATGACCGGCTCGATCCCGGCGGATACCCCCGAGCAGAAGGCGCGCGTTGAGAAGATCAAGCAGATGACGCCGGACAAGAACGCGCCGATGGCGGTCTACCTCGCCTCCGACCTCGCGAAGGACGTCAGCGGCCAGGTGTTCGCCACCCGCAACAACGAGATCTTCCTGATGTCCTCGCCGCGCCCGGTGAAGGGCGTGCATCGCGATGGCGGCTGGAACCCCTGGACGATCGCCGAACACGCGGCCCCCGCGCTGAAGGCGGCCTTCATGCCGCTCGACCGCTCGGGCGAAGTGTTCTCCTGGGACCCGGTCTGATCTGAACCGCCGCCGCCGGGCGACCGGCGGCGGCATATCGGTGGTGCGCGCATGGGTGACGTCCTGGCGTTGCTGATCGCCTCCCTCGCGGTGATGGGCAGTCCCGGCCCCTCGACCGTGAGTGCCACCGCGATGGGCGCGGCTTATGGGATTGCCCGCTCGCTGCCCTATGTCGCCGGGCTCATTGCTGGCACCTCGACCGTGCTGCTGGCGGTGGCGCTGGGGGTGATCGCGATGATTGCCGGCGTGCCGCAATTGGCGCCGGTGCTGGTCGGTGCGGCCGGACTCTATATCCTCTATCTCGCTTGGCAGATCGCCACCGCCCCGCCGCTCCAGGCGGATGCCGGGACGACGCGGGCGCCCGCTTTTGCTGGCGGCTATTTGCTGGCGGTGGCGAATCCGAAAGCCTGGCTCGCCATTGCCGCCGTGTTCGCCTCCGCCCCGCGGCTCGGCGCCGTGCTGCGGGTGGCGTTGCTGGTGGGGATGATCGTGCTGATCCATGCCGTCTGGCTCGCCCTGGGCGCCGCACTCGCCCGCGTGCTGCGCCAGCCCGTGGCATCGCGCGTGATCAATGTCGGCCTCGCGGTGGCGATGGTGCTGCTGACCGCGGTTGCCCTGATCGGCTGAGCGGCGGTACACCTTGGGTATGACCCTCGCATCTGCCCTGTTCCGCCCCCGCCGCATCGCCCTGATCGGCGCCTCGACCGACGCCAGCCGCCTCACCGCGCGCGCCCAGGTCTATCTCCGCCAGCACCGCTTCCCCGGTGAGTTGTTCCCGGTGAACCCGCGCGCCGCCGAGGTGCTGGGGGAGAGGGCCTTCGCTTCGGTGCGGGACATCCCCGGCGAGATCGACTTCGCCTATATCCTGGTCGGCACCGAGCATGTCGAACAGGCCGTGGCCGATTGCGCGGCGCTCGGGATTCCCGTGGCCTGCGTGCTGGCCGACGGGTTCGCCGAAACCGGAGCGGAGGGGCAGGCGCTGCAACGCCGCATCGTCGATGCCGCGCAGGCCGGCGGGATGCGGCTGTTGGGGCCGAACTCGATGGGGGTGATCAACCCCGCCGCCGCCATGGCCTGTTCGGTGAACGCCGCGCTCGCGGCCGAGACGCTGCCATCCGGCCGGCTCTCATTGGTGTCGCAATCCGGCTCGGTGATGGGCACCCTGCTGTCCCGCGCGGCCGCGCGAGGCTTCGGTTTCGCGAAAATCGTCGGCACCGGCAACGAGGCGGATCTCACCGCCGGCGAGGTGGCGGACCTATTGGTGGATGATCCGGAGACGGACGCCATCCTGCTGTTCCTCGAGACCATCCGCGCGCCCGAGCACTTCGAGCGCGCCGCCCGCCGGGCGCATGCGGTCGGCAAGCCGATCGTCGCCTACAAGCTCGGCCGGTCCGAGGAGGGGGCAGCGCTGGCGACCACCCATACCGGCGCCATGACCGGCTCCGACGCCGCGGCGGACGCGTTTTTTCGCGATCTCGGGATTATCCGTGTCGATATGCTGGAGACGCTGCTCGAACTCCCGCCGCTGCTGATCGGCGCGCGGCCGCCGGTAGCGCCGAAGCGCGCCGTGCGTATCGTCACCACCACGGGCGGCGGCGGGGCGATGGTGGTGGACCGGCTCGGCGTGCTCGGCATTGCCACCGCTGGGATGGTGGACACCACGCTGGCCGGCGCCCGCAAGGATACGGTGGCCGCGGCGCTCACCGAGGCGCGCAACGCCGGCAGCGCGGCCGGGTCGATCCGCACCGCATGATCCGGCACCCCCAGCG
>CAIYPH010000126.1 GCA_903928045.1 uncultured Rhodospirillales bacterium | reverse complement strand
GGCCGATGCCGAGGAAGGAGAGGGCGGCTTCGGCGAGGATGGCGTAGGCGAAGACGAAGGTGAGCTGCACCAGGAGCGGACCCATGCAGTTGGGCAGCAGATGCTTCCAGATGATGCGCAACGAGGAGGCGCCGGAGACGCGGGCGGCGTCGACGAATTCGAGCTCGCGGACGACGAGGGCGGAGGCGCGGACGATGCGGGCGGTGCGCGGGATGTAGGCGACGGAGAGGGCGACGATGAGGCTGCCGATGTTGGGGCCCATGGCGGCGGCGAGGCCGATGGCGAGGATGATGGCGGGGAAGGCCATCAGCCCATCCATCAGGCGCATGATGACGGCATCGAGCCGGCGGTACTGGGCGGAGACGATGCCGGCGATGGTGCCGACCAGGCCGGAGAGCAGGGCGACGCCGAGGCCGATGGAGAGGGAGAGGCGGGCACCGTAGAGGCAGCGGGTGAAAACATCGCGGCCGAAATTATCGGTGCCGAACCAGTAGGCGGCTTGGGGCGGGCGGAAGCGGATGCGGGCGCGCATCGCCGTGGGGTCGAAGCTGGTGATCAGCGGCGCGAAGATGGCAGCCAGCGTCAGCAGCACGACGATGACGAAGCCGATGCGGAAGGAGCGGTGCCGCGCGAGGCGGCGCAGTACCTGGAAGCGCCGGCGCGGGGCAAGGAGTTCGGCGGGCGGCTCAGTCATAGCGCACGCGGGGGTCGACCCAGGTGTAGACGATGTCGACCATCAGGTTGATGGCGACGAACATGAAGGCCAGTGCCAGGAGGGTGCCCTGCACCATCGGGTAGTCGCGGGTGAGGATGGCCTGGACGATGAGGCGGCCGACGCCGGGCAGCGCGAAGACCTGCTCGATCACCACCGACCCGCCCATCAGCAGGGAGAGGATGATGCCGGTGGCCGTCACCACCGGGATGAGCGTGTTGCGGAAGGCGTGCTTGGCGATGGTCTGCCACTCCGAGACGCCCTTGGCGCGGGCGGTGCGGATGTAGTCCTGGTCCAGCACGTCGAGCGTGGCGGAGCGGGCCATGCGGGCGAGGAAGCCGATCTGGAACAGCGCCAGCATCGCCGCCGGCTGCAACAAGGCGAGCAGCCAGGGCAGCACGCCCTGGGAGAGCGGCACGTAGCCCGAGGCGGGCAGCCAGCCCAAGGTGACGCTAAACAGGATGACCGAGAGGATGGCGATCCAGAAGCCGGGCACGGAGACGCCGACCAGAGCGAGGAACATCACCGCGGAATCGATCCAGGTGTTGCGGAACTTCGCCGCCGCGACGCCGAACAGGATGCCGACGGGGATGGTGATGGCGAAGGACACCAAGGTGAGGGACAGCGTGACCGGCATGCGGTCGGCCAGCGCCGACAGCACGCTTTCGTTGTGGATAATGGACGTGCCGAAATCGCCCTGGGCGAGGTGCCACAGCCAGACGATGAGCTGTTCAGGGATGGAGCGGTCGAGCCCGAGTTGATGGCGGATGCGCTCCACCGCTTCAGGCCCGGCCTCGGTGCCCGCGATGATGACGGCGGGGTCGCCAGGCAGCAGGTGCATCAGGAAGAAGGCGAGCACGGCCACCACGAGGATGACCGGCACGGCCTGTCCGAGGCGATAGGCGAGGCGGCGGAGAAGTTTCATGCGCTGTCCGGTCGCCTCGCCGTGCCGCTTATTTCACCCACACATCCCAGAAGCGCTGCATGTAGTACGGCTTGATATTGGCGAACTTGCCGTTCATGCCGCGCAGATCGGCGATGTCGGCCACCTTCACGAGGTAGCCTTCCTCGAGGAAGTACTTCTCGATGCCGTCCCAGATCCGCTTGCGCTCGGCGAAATCGGTGGTGGCGAACATCTTGGCGTAGCCGTCGGTCACCACGGGATCGTCGGGGTTCTGTGCATAGGCCAGCGAGAGGCGCCACTGCTGCGGGCCGAGCAGCGGGCCGGAGCACAGGCCGGTGATGGTGATGTTCCAGCCGCCGGTGCCGCGCGCCATGTCGCCGGCATTGGTGGTCCAGTCCACCATCTTCAGCTCGACGTTCATGCCGGCCTTTTTCATCTGCTCGGCCAGCACCTGGCTGCTGTCGCGCATGTAGGCGTAGTTGTTGTTGGTCTCGAGCACGATCTTCTCGCCGGCGTAGTTGCCCTGCTTGAGCAGCGCCTTGGCCTTCTCGACGCTCTTCTGGTCATACCAGGGCGCGCCGACGGTGGTGTGATAGGCCGAGGGCTTGAACATCAGGGAGGGGTTGCGGTCCCACACCTGGCCGGCGGCCTCCATCATCTCCTCGGCATCGACCAGAGCAGCGACGGCCTGACGGACGTAGTGATTGGTGGAGATGCCGTTCTTGGCGTGCTGGATAAAGGTGGCCTGGCAGAACGGGATGACCGACATCACGGTGACGTCCTTGTTCCCCTTCAGCCGCTTGGCGAGATCGCCCGGGATGGTGGCGATGAAATCCGCGCCACCGGACTGGATGGCGGCGATGCGGGTATTCGCCTCGGGCACCGAGTTATAGCGGATGCTGTCGAGATAGGCGGTCTTCTTGCCGGCGTAGCCGTCCGGCCCCTTGGCGCTGTCATCGGCGACGTAGTTGTCGTTGCGCTTGAGCACGAGGTGGCTGTCACGCGCCCATTCCGCGACCATGTAGGGACCCGTACCGACGAGGTCGCCATCGCGCGCCGGCTTGTCCTTCTGCTCGGCGGGGAGGATGGAGAAGGAGTAGGTCGGCGTTTTCATCACCTCGACGAACAGCGAGTTCGGCTTGTTGAGCTTGATGATGAAGGTATAGGGGTCCGGCGTTTCCATCGCCGCCACGTCGGCCAGGGCCGGGGCGTTGGGGCTCACCTTCTTGTAGCGCTCGTAGCTCGCCAGAACGTCAGCGGCGGTCATCTCCTTGCCGTTGGAGAATTTGACGCCCTTGCGCAGGCTGAAGGTGAAGGTGCGGCCATCCGGCGAGATATCCACCTTGGAGGCCAGCATCGGCTTGGCCGCGTAGTCCTCGCCCATGGCGACGAGGCCCTCATGGACGTGGTGGATGGTCTCGAGATCGGCCACCGCGTTGGCGACATGCGGGTCCATCGTGCCCACCGCGGAGACGTTGGCGTAGACCAGGCTGCCGCCCTTCTTCTGCGCCATCGCCGGTCCGCTTGCCACAGCGAGCCCGCCCGCGACCAGCGCGGTTCCCAACAGCAACGCAGTCCGTCTCGGATTGACCATTATGCCCGCCCCCCGGGTTGTTGGTTGCACGGGACCGCGCCGCGAAGCCTCGCCGCACCGGCCGACCGCCAATTGCGAAACACTGAAGAGCCGGCGGGCGGGAGTCAATTCTTCCGTGCGAGTATAATGGTCTGTACGACCGCCATTGCGGCGAGCTGGGCGGCGATGATCGCGTAGGGCCAGCTCCAGCCGATATAGGGGACCGCGAAGGCGAACAGGCTGGGGGCGAAGACGTAGCCGAGGAAGATGAACAAGGTGGAGGCCGAGGTCGCGTCCGCGATCTCGTCGGGGGGCGCGAGGCGGGCCACCTCGGCCATCACGATGCCGTTCCAGGAGGCGCAGAAAAAGCCGCAGGAGGTGGTGACCAGCACCACCACGGCGAGTGGCGCGTCGGCCGGCAGGAAGGCGTAGGCGAGCAAAGCGAGGACGGCGACATAGGCCTGGATCACCAGGTTCACGTCCGACCGGCCAGTGCGGTCGGCCACCCAACCGAGCACGATGCGCGCCACCACGCCGGCCATCTGCAGGCAGGAATAGGCGAAGCCGGCATCCACCAGCCCGAGCCCGCGCTGGGTGAGATAGGTGACGGAGAAGCTGTAGAGCGTGCCCTGGGCGCAGGAGAAGGAGATCGCCAGCAGCGTCACCGCCAGCAGCGTCTTGTCCCGCCCCAGCGTCTTGATCGGCCGCAGCACGGCGGCGATGTTGAAGACGTCACGCGGGTGGATCGAGCGGCCGCGATCGCGCTCCATGTCCATCTGCGCGCGCAGCGGAGCGATGGCGATGATCGAGAGCAGGCTGGCGATGCAGGCGACGATCAGCGCCGCGCTCCAGCTATAGGCGGCCGCCACCGGGGCAATGATCAGCCCGGCCAACGCGCCACCGGCGGGGGCGCCGGATTGCTTGATGGAGAAAATCAGTGAGCGATGCTGTTTTGGCGCGGTGGCGGCGAGGATGCGGCTGCCGGCGGGTGGCATCGGGCCGTAGCCGATGCCGAGCAACAGCGATGCCACCATCAGCGCCGGCCACCAGCCGAGGGCAGCCACCAGCATGGCGATGATGGCGCAGGCGGCGCCGGCCTGCAGCGAGCGCACCGGCCCGAAGCGGGCGAGGAACGGGCTGCCGAAGGCGAGAAACAGGCAGGAGCCGAGCGAGGTGAGCGAAGAGAGATTGCCGATCCGCTCCGGCGCCACGCCGACGCCGGCCGTGACCAGCGGCGCCAGCACCGGCAGGCACTGGCCCATGAAGGACGAGATCATCTGGGCCAGCATCGTGGCGGCCAGCGCCACGAACCAGGTCGGCACGGGCGTTCTCGCGCTTAGGGCGCCGCCGCCGTCGCGAACACCTTCTGCGCGACCTGCCACTTTCCGCCAACC
Organism: uncultured Rhodospirillales bacterium; assembly: GCA_903928045.1. The sequence goes on along the minus strand of CAIYPH010000126.1, from coordinate 24,972 downwards.
TTGAGGAAGCAGAGATAATCAGTGAAGTAGCGCGGCGGCACGGCGCATTTCAGCTTCACGAAGGCCGTCGTCGGGCCGGACATGTCGATCTGCAAAATATGGTCATGCCGGGCCAGGCCCTGCGACTTCGGGGAGGGACGGGTGCGCACACCGGCGAGCCACTCATCACGCGGCAGCGGCTTCAGCTCGCCGCCGGCTTCGAAGGTGAGCGCGCTGGTGGGGTGGAACACGCTGGCAAGCTTGTCGGCATCGCCTTCATAAAGCCCATCGAGATAGTCCTGTACCGCGGCCTCGATGGCCACCAGATCCTGTGACATGTGTTCGTGCCTTCAGAGGGTTGATCGGCACAGACTGCATCCGGTTTTGGGAGGAAGGAAGGGGTTCTTTTTTGGAAATAAGAACCACGAAATTTTTGTCCGTTTGGCTGCGCTGTTCCCCGGGCAGCTGTGAACCAGACGGATAGAAAGTTTTTGCTTCTTTTTTCAAAAAGAAGCGCTTGCTTTCTTCACTATCAGGTCATGCCACCTGCCGTGCCGGCGCGGTCAGGATCAGGCCGGGCACCTCGGCGGCCGGGCGAGGGGGGCTGAAGAAGTAACCCTGCACCTCCGTGCAGCCATCGGCGATCAGGCGTTCGAGCTGATCGTAGGTCTCGACCCCCTCGGCAGTGGTGGCGATGCCCAGCGATATCCCGAGTCCGGCGATCGCCCGCACGATGGCCTCGCTTTCGCCGGACTGGCTAAGGCCCTGGATGAAGGATTTGTCGATCTTGATCTTGTCGAAGGGGAAGCTGCGCAGATAGCTCAGCGAGGAATAGCCGGTGCCGAAATCATCCATCGAGATCCGCGCGCCCAGGCCGCGCAGCCGGTGGAGGGTTTCGAGGGTGGCGGCGTTGTCCTGCAACAGGACGCTCTCCGTCACCTCAAGTTCCAGCCGTTCGCCTGGGAGGCCGCTCCAGGTCAGCGCATCCTCGACGATATCCGGCAGGCCGGGGCTGGCGAATTGCACCGCGGATAGATTGACCGCGACGCGCAGCGGGGCGCCGCCATCCGGGGTATCCCAGCGCATCGCCTCGGCACAGGCGGTGCGTAGCACCCATTCGCCGATCGGCACGATGAGGCCACTCTCCTCGGCCAGCGGGATGAATGCATCGGGCGGGATCAGCCCCTTGACCGGATGGCGCCAGCGCAGCAGCGCCTCGAAACCGCTGACGCGGCGCGCGCCGATGTTGATCAGTGGCTGGTAGAACAGTTCCAGCTCGTTGCGCTCAAGCGCGTGGCGGAGATCCGCCTCGATCGCCCGGCGGGCCTTGGCGGCCTCGCCCATGGCGGCGGCAAAAATGCGGTAGAAGCCGCTGCGATTGGGGCGCTCACCGTCGACCGCCGCTTCGGCGAGGGCGAGCGAGGCGTTGCGCAGAATGGTCTCGGCGTCGGTCGAGTCCGCGTCCCCCAGGGCGATGCCGATCGATATGCCGACCGATACCTCATTGCCCTCGATGGAATAAGGCAAGGCCAGGATTTCGATGACCCGCCGGGCGAGCGACTCGGCGCCCTCGGGCTGATCGACCTTGGTTTGCAAGACCGTGAACTCCTCACGGCCGAGGCGGCCGACCTCGTCGACATCGCGGACGGAGCGACGCAGGCGGGTAGCGGCCTCGCGCAACAGCGCATCGCCGATATCGTGGCCGAAGGATTCGATGACCTTGCTAAAGCGGTCGAGCCGGATCGCCAGAACCGCGAAGGTCTCGCCCCGGCGCGCTGCGCCAGCGGCGCGGGCCACGGCTTCGGAGAAACCGGCGCGATTGATCAGGTCCGTCAAATCGTCATGGCGGGCGAGATGGGCGATGCGCGCAGTGGATTGGTGCTGTTCGGTGATGTCCTCAAAGGTGCCGACCCAGCAGAGATCGGGCAGGCGGTGCCAGCGGGCGAGAATGATACGCCCGGTTGGCAAGGCGTGGCGGCACGTGAAGGCGGACCCCGCGGAGAAGCAGCGCCGCATATCGCACTCCGGATGCCCGGCGCCGCACTCCAGACGGCAGCCGGCGGTGGCGATGATGTCGGGCAGTCGCTCGCCGGCCACCAAGGCGGGGGCCGCGGCGGGGAAGAGTTCGTGCAGACGGTGGTTGCAGACGAGTACCTGGAGATCATGATCGAGAATGACGAGACCCTGACGGAGCTTGTCGATCGCCGCGGCAAAACGGGCATTCATCCGCAGCAGCGCCGCCTTGCGCTGCCGTCGCAGGCCAGCGGCGGCCGGGGCGCCCTCGTCCGCGGAGCCGACGAGGTGAACGAAGCGTCTGACCAGCCGGTCCAGGGCCACCGGCCGGCTTCCAAGACCCAGGCCTTTGGCCTCTTCAGCGCGCAAGTCCTTGCCCATGGATGCCCCGATGCCTGCTGTATCCGGGACGAACACGGCGCCCCACGGAACGATCCTGCGCCTCGGTGGTTACCAGGAGGTTGACCTGCGGGTAAAATCTTTCGCCGGTTTGGCATGCCGGGGGAGCGCCTGATAGGCTGGAGCTGCAACTGCGGGGGCCGGTCATGCTGAGCACATTCCTGGTCCTGTTTGCCGCCGGGGTGATGGCCGGGGGGATGAACGCGATTGCCGGCGGAGGGTCGTTCATCAGTTTCCCCGCCATGGTGTTCGCTGGCCTGCCCTCGGTGATCGCCAATGCCTCCTCCACGGTCGCGCTGGTGCCGGGAACGCTGACCAGCGCGGCAACCTATGTGCACGGGAAGGACAAGGTGGGGTTTCGCGATCTCGGCGGCGTGCCCTTTCCCGTGCTGGTCGCGACCAGTGTCACCGGGGGGCTCGTGGGGGCTATCCTGCTGCTGGCAACTCCGGTGGCGACGTTCGACGGGGTTATCCCCTGGCTGCTGCTGGTGGCGAGCGTGACCTTCGCGTTTGGCCGCGATGCCGGTGCCTGGCTGCGAGCGAGGGTGCGGCTGGGGCCGGTGGCGCTGTTGCCGGTGCAGTTCGTGCTGGGCGTCTATGGCGGGTATTTCGGCGGCGCGGTCGGTATCATGATGCTGGCGGTGTGGTCGCTGCTGGATGGCGCCGATCTCAAGCAGCTCAACCCGACACGGACCATCGTCGTCAGCGCGATGAACGGCATCGCGGTGGTGGCCTTCGTGCTGGCGGGCAAGGTGTGGTGGCCGCAAACCGTAGCCCTGTTGCTTGGCGGGCTCGCCGGCGGGTATTTCGGTGCGCGCATCGGGCAGGCACTACCGACGGTGGCGACGCGACGGGTGATCGTCGCCATTACGGTAGTGATGACGGCGGCGTTCTTCTGGCGGGCCTATGCCTGATCCGGCCGCCGCTCGGGCTTGGAGGTGCCGTACCCGGCCTGGCTGACCCGCTCGAGGTAGCCGACCAGGCGGGCGGCAGGGAAGCTGACGGCGAAATACATCAGGCCGACGATGGTATAGAGGGTGAAATACTGGAAGTTCTGCGCGGCCAGGATCTGCGCGGTGAACACCACCTCCTGGATGCTGACGACCGAGACCAAGGCAGTGTCCTTGAATAGGCCGATGAAGTAGTTGCCAAGCGAGGGGATGACGATGCGGAAGGCCTGGGGCAGAATGATCAGCCGCATCGCCAGCATCGGCTTCATGCCCAAGGCGGCCGCGGCATCATGCTGGCCGCGCGGGATCGCCTGGATCCCGGAGCGGTAGACCTCGGCGATATAGGCCGAATAATTCAGCGTCAGCCCGATCACCCCGGCGCTGAAAGCATCGAGGCGGATGCCGACTTCCGGCAGTACGTAGTAGATGTAGATCAGCTGCAGCAGCAGGGGCGTGCCGCGGATCACCTCGATATAGCCGGCGACCAGCCAGCGCACCGGCCGGTGGCGGGACATCGCGCCGAGGGCGACGAGCAGGGCGAAGACCAGGCTCAGCGCGATCACCACGAAGGTGAGCTGCACCGTGATCCACAGTCCCGCCAGCAGCGGGCCGAGATTCTCGAGGGCGATTTCGGTGTTGAAGAGTTCCATCGCGCGGTCGCGGCCGGAGCGTCACCGCCCCGGCCGCCGGTCCGATCGGTGAGGTCAGATCAGGGGTTCAGTTTGTACATGCTGAGGTTGCGGTCCCCGAGGCCGTACTTCTTGAGGATGGCGCTGACGTAGCCATTGGCGCGCATCTCGGCCAGCGCAGTGGTGTAGGCCACGCGCAGGGAGCAATCCTCCTTGCGTAGCGCGAAGCGGGCCATGCCGTAACCGCCGCCGTTGATGATCTCCTGCGGGGTGGCGATGCTCCATAGCGGCTCGATGTTGCTCTGCGCATTGGCTTTGGCGAATTCGAGATACACCAGGTCATCCTCCAATACCGCGTCGAGCCGGCCTTGGTTGAGGCTCTGGAGCTCCTCGATCTCGGTCTTGAAGGCGGTGGTCTCGACGCCGACCTTGCGGAGGTAGAAATCGGCGGCCGAGCCGGCGATGGAACCGACCTTCTTGCCCTTCAGGTCGTCATAGGTCTTCACCCCCTTGGGGTTGCCCTTTGCGACGAGCACGACGGGGCCATACCAATAAGCCGGCCCGGAGAAGGTGATCACCTTCACGCGCTCCGGGTTGACATGGATATTGCCGGCGATCACGTCGGTGCGCTTGGACAGCAGCGCCGGTACCTGCGAGGCCCACGGCATCCACTCGGTCTTGATGGTTTTAACGCCGAGCCAATCCAGCACGCCCTTGTTGATTTCCCAGTCGATCCCGCTGGCCTGCTTGGTCTTTTCGTCCAGCATGGCTTCCGGCGGGTTCTGCGAGAATCCGAGGGTGATGCCGTTCTTCTGCGCGTTGGCGAGGGAGTTGTCGCCGCACTTGTCGAATTGCGGCGTGGTTTCAAAGAAGTATTTCTGCTCCTGCGCCATGGCGGGCGTGGCGAGCCAGGCGGCGACGGTGGCGGCGATGGCGATTGTATGGGACGTGCGCAAGGTTGGTTCCTCCTGTTGTCGTGTTATCCCACCGCGCTTCGTTGGCGCGATGGACCGACAGACCGAGACACCTAACCGCGTGCGGCCGCCGGTTTCCGTTCCTACAACAGAAAGCCTAGCACGATGGCGGCCCGGCACAAGAGCAGGCCGCCAGGACTCAGGCGTTGTCGCCCGACCCCTTGGCGGAGCGGTCGTATTCCCATGTTTGTATCAGCAACGTCGCGCTGAAAATGCCGAATACCGCGAGCACCATCAGGATGTAAGCCGTCTCGGAGGTCGTCATGTCCACCAACTCCAGTATTGTTTGAGCAATCCTGGTTTGGCGTGACCTTTCCGCTCATTGATCCAGGTCAAACAGTGCGGATGCACAATCGAAGCGGGAAAAGGGGCGGGTGAGGGGAAGGTCTCTTTTTTGAAAAAAAAGGAGCAGAAAATTTTTATCCGCTTGCTCTGTACCGTTCCGCCTGATCCGACGGCCATCAACTGACCTCTGATGCAAGCAGCCGCCGCAACCGCGGCATCGCGTGGCTCGGCAGCGCCGCCTCGCCCAGGATGATGAAGGCGCCGATCCGCCGCTGCTTTTTCGCCGCGTGGTTGACGAAGATGTCCGCCAGGCGATGCCGCAGCGTCGGGTTGCCGAAGCGATCGCGCACACTGGCGCGATACGCCACGGCCTCTGGCCCGAGCCCCAGCGCCGCAAACACCGGAAGCACCTCGGCGTCGTAGATCTCCTCCAGCGGTTCCGTCATCCCGGGATCACCCATCGCCGCCAGCACCGTCTCGTCGCCTTCGCGCCCCGTCGCCCGCCAGCGCTCGGCCAGCACGGTGTGGCCGAGATTGAGGATGTAGAGTTTCAGCCGTTCATAGGGCGCGAGGTCAGCCACCACCTTGATATCAGAGTGTGTGCAGGGCGGCACGAAGCCAGGCTGGTCCTCGATCGCCCACAGGGCGTAGGGCTCGGCGATCGCGCCCACCGGGTCGAGCGAAGTCGGCACGATGCGGTCGACCAGCGCGTTGATCCAGCGGCACTCCTGGCGCAGCCAGGCGCGGAATGCCCGTGGCAGCCCCCACGCCTCGGCCAGCCCCGCGACCAGCGCGCGCAGCACGTCGCCATTGCCGCTGATGAGTTCGCAGGGCATCAGCGTCGGCCCCGGCGCGCCCGCGCGCCAGCGCTCATGCAGCAGCATCGTGAGCTTGGCTGGGAAGCCGCGCGGCACTAGGGTGTCCGGGCCGTCGCCGGCATGGGCCTCGTAGCCGCGGTCGCCGGTGTTGGAGACGATCCATTGCGCGGCGATGAAGCGGCGCCGCACCGTCGCCCAGTCGCGATCGGCGTGCAAGGCGACTGCCACGCTGTCGACCGCCACCGTGCGGTCGACCGGCGTGCCGCCGCGGAGGCCGCGCAGATGCACCGGATATGGCCGCAGCGCACGGAAGCCGGCGATCCGAGCGATGCTCTCGGGCGAATTGGTGGTCTGCACCACCGCGATCGGCCCGGCCTTGGCTTCGGCGACGAAGAGGTCGACATGTGCCTGCAGAAACCGGCTGGTGCCGAATTGCAGGATCGGGCAGTCCGGCATCATGCCCCCGCCAAGATGGCGTCGGCGATTTTTTCCGCCGTCATCAGGGTCGGGATATTGGTGTTGGCGCAGGGCACCACGGGGAACACCGAGGCATCCACCACCCGCAGCCCGTCGATGCCGCGCACGCGGCCGGCAGTGTCGGTGACGGCCATCGGGTCGTCATCGCGGCCCATGCGGCAGGTGCAGGAGGCATGCCAGACGCCGATCACCGCCTTGCGGATGAAGGCCTCCGCCGCGTCGTCATCCTGCATCACCTCGGCGAAGCTGTGGCCCTCGACGACGAGGTTGTTGATCATCCAGGTGCGCAGCGCCGCCGGCCCGTCGAGCAGGCGGCTGATCGCGCCGGTGATCACCCGGTTGCGGGTGTTGACCACGCCGATTTTGCGCACCCGGTCGGAATAGGCGGCGGGGAAGGGGTCGGTGGTCACGGCGCGCATGGTGTCCGACATCTGCATCCGTCCGAGCATGCGGAACCCGTCGATCAGGCGCTCAAGGTCCCGCCGGTCGGACAGCAGGTTGAACTCCACCACCGGCTCGGCCCCGGGGTCGCGGCTGGCGAGGCGGACCTGGCCGGTTTCGGAGAAGGTCTTGTTAACGAACAGGATCATCGAGCCGATCTGCTCGCCGACGGCGTGCCAGGCGGATTTGGTGGCGGCGGCGACGAACATGTCGCCCTGCGGCGCCTCGGCGAGGCCGGAGGAATAGCGCGCGCCCACCAGGATATGGCGGCGGGTGAGGTCGTTGAGGCGGGCGTGTGGCCGCACGAAGGAGGAGAGCGCGATGGAGGGATGGTCCATCAGCCGCTGGCCGACGCCGGCGAGGTTGTGGCGCACCTCGATGCCCATCTCCCGCAGATGCATCGCCGGGCCGATGCCGGCGCGCAGGAGATGGGCGGGGGAATGGATGGCGCCCGAGCTCAGGATCACCTCGCGGGCGCGGAATTCCTGCACCTTCCCGGCGACGCGGGCGCGCACGCCGACGCAGCGGCGCTCCTCGAACAGGAGTTCGCTCACCTGCGTGTCGGTGGAGATTGTGAGGTTGTCGCGCAGACGGGTGCCGGGGTCGAGATAGCCGATGGCGGCCGAGACCCGGCGGTCATAGGCGTTGGAGATGGTGACCGGGAAATGCCCGTCGACGAATTCGCCGTTCTGGTCTGGTAGATAGGGCAGCCCGGCCTCGGCGAAGGCCTGGGCGGCGGCCTTGCTGTGGGGGCTCCACAAATCCGGGAAAATGCGGCGGATGGGGATGCGGCCCTCCTTGCCGTGCAACGGGCCGTCGAAATCCATGTCCCGCTCGACCTTGCGGAAGTAGGGAAGCACGTCGTCCCAGCCCCAGCCGGCGGCGCCGCGGGCTGCCCAGTCCGCATAGTCCGAGGGGGCGCCGCGATTGGCCATCTGGCCGTTGATGGAGGAGCCGCCGCCGAGCACGCGGGCCTGCTCATATTTCCGTACCGGCGGCCGCTCGCTGGCGGGCGCGTTGTGCTGCACCACCTGGGTGGTGACGCGCAGTTCGGACCAGTGGAAGCGTGGGTCGAAATAGACGGTGCCGGGATAGGAATCGAGAATCTCGGGCGGCACCTTGCCGTGCGGCGTGTCCTGCCCAGCCTCGCATAGCAGCACGCGGTGTCCGCTGCGCGCCGAGAGCCGGTTGGCGAGCACGGAGCCCGCGGAACCGCCGCCCACGATGATGGTGTCCCAGGTCATGCCATCCCCTCCCGCCTGATGCCTTCGGCAATCTTCTCGGCGCACATGATGACGGGAATATTGAGGTTGGCACAGGGGATGGTCGGCATGATCGACGCATCGCAGACCATCAGACCGTCGACGCCGATGACGTGGCCGGTAGGGTCGGTCACCGCCATGGGGTCGCGGGGGTCGCCCATCCGGCAGGTGCCGCAGGGGTGCCAGACGCCGCCGACCATGCGGCGGAGGTGGTCCTCCAACGCATTATCGTCGGCTGCCAGGGCGGTGACGGCGGGCGCGCCATCGGTGGCCGCGGCGATCATGCGGCGGCGAAGCGTGGGGGAAAGGTCCATCAGCGTGCCGGCCAGCCCCATCAGCACGCCATTGCGCCGGCTCGGGCGCATCAGGGCCTTGATCCGCGCGGAGTAGGAGGAGGCGAAGATCTCCTCCACCGCCCCCAGCGCTCGCGCCCCTTCCAGCACGCGCAGGCAGAACCGGAAGGACTGCATGAGCCGCGTCAGATCGCGAGGATCGGACAGCATGCGGAAATCGACGTCGGGTGGCCCGTCCGGCGCGGCGCCGAGCCGCACGCGGCCACGGGCATAGGATTTGTTGACCCAGCCATAGAGCGTGCCGATCCGCCGCCCCACCGCGTGCCAGCCGGATCGGCTGGAGACCGCGATATGCATGTCCCCCTCCGGCGTGCCGGGCAGGCCTGAGGACCAGCGCAGCAGGGATTGCAGGTGGTAGCACTCGCCCGTCGGCGCGCGGGCGGCGGGGGCGAGGAAGGCGCTGAGCCCGATTGCCGGGTGCTCCTGCAAATTCTCGCCCACCCCGGGCCGCGGCAGCACGATGGGGATGCCCCGCTCGGCGAGGTGCCCGCCCGGGCCGATGCCGCTCCGCAGGAGAAGGGCGGGGCTGCCGATGGCGCCGGACGCGATAATCACCCGGCGCGCCACGATGCGCCGCGCGCCGCCTTGTCCTCCCACCAGCAGGCCGGTCGCGCGCCCGTCCTCGAGGACGATCTGGCGCACCGCGGTGCCGGTGAGGATCGTGAGGTTCGGTCGCCGGCGGACCTCAGGTGTGAGATAGGCGAGCGCCACGCTGGCCCGCCTTCCGGCGGCATCGAGGTTGATGGCGGTCGGGAACACGCCGGTTTGCCATCGCCCGTTCTGGTCGTCCGCGGGCGGCAACCCGAGGTGGCCTGCGGCGTGTTCGATCGCCCGGCTGTAGCCCGTCCAATCCGCGCGGCGCACGCGCTGGATCGGCAGCGGGCCGTCGGTGCCATGGAGGCCGTTGCTGGAGGTGAGATCAGTCTCCAACTTGCGGAAGAACGGCAAAACGTCGTCCCAGCCCCAGCCGATGGCGCCATTTGCGGCCCATTCCGCGTAGTCGGCGGGCTGGCCGCGATTGGCGCCCAGCCCGTTCACCGAGGAGCCGCCGCCGAGCAGGCGAGGCTGCTCGTAGGGCCGAGGAGTGGCGGGAGAATTGCCGCGCAACTCGCCCATCGTCGCCTGCAGCCCGGTCCAGAACCAGGCGCTGTTGAACTGCGCGCGGCCGGGGTACGAGGAGGCAATGGCGGAGGGCACCGCGCCGTCCTCGATATTCGGCCCCGCTTCCACCAGCAGCACGCGGGTCGCGGGGTCCTCGCTCAGCCTTGCGGCCAGTACGCCCCCGGCCGAGCCGCCGCCCGCGATGACGACATCGAACGGGCCGGCGGCCGGGTCCATGGGCGCCTAGCCGCCCTTCCGCCGGGTTCGCGCGGCTTCCAGCACCGGGCCCAGCACCTCGCGGTGAAACGCATCGCAGCCGATGCAGAGATTGGCGTAGTCGGCGCCCTTGGGGGTCTTTGTGTGCGAGGCGGCGAGGAACCGCTCGACCGGCCAGCCTTGGGTGATGCCCATCCGCTCCGGCTTGCCGGCGTTGATCGCTTCGAACACCGGGTCTCCCGCGAGATCATCGAGAATGTCGACCAGCTTCTCCTCCAGCAGCGAGCCGAGCGGGCGGGCCGTTTTCACGCAGCAGGGATAGACCGAGCCATCCGGCTCGATCGAGACCTCGGAGCCGGCATATGGGTGGTTGAGGAAGTTGAGCCCGCCGGACCAGCGGGCGCAAAAATTATCCGCCATCGTCGCGGTGGAGAGCCCGTTCTGCCAGGCACGTCCGCGCGGCCAGATCTTTCCAATCCACGTCCCCTCGGAGGCGCCGAAGAAGTTGAACACCGGCCCATCCTCCTCGTGCCACGCGCGCACCGGGGCGGCATGGCCGGAGGGGCGCATGCCCGCTTCGGTGAACATGGATGTGAGTCCGGCGACATAGGCCGCCTGCTTCTCGGCGCCGGCAATGCCGACATGGAAGTCATCGACGCCGGCGACCGAGATCATCCACACCCCGCGCGCCAGCAATTCGCCGATGATCGCGGGGGTGACGAGGTCCCCTGTGGTTTGCACGGCAATGCGCACGCCGCCCTTATCCGCATATTTGTCCCTGAGCGCCTCGATCACCCGATAGGTCACCCGCTCGCGCGTGGCATCGAGCAGCGCCTCGCCACCCGAGAGGATGACGCGGCCGACCTTCTCGCGTGGGCGGCCGTCGGGCAGCGGGTCATCGGGGTCGAGATAGGTCATCCGGTCCGGCAGGTTGGCGATGATGCGGGGGAAATTCGCCTCTGCCTCCGCCACCACGCGCTCCAGCGCGCCCTTGGTATAGGGGCGAAAGCGCTCCTCGTAGCAGTGCACGCATTTGCGGTGGCACGCCCAGGCCATGACGAAGTAGATCGATTCCAAGGCCTGTTCTCCAGATTTCGGCCGCTCAGCCGTCGGCGCGCGGCACCCAGGGGATGCGCGATATCTCGATCCCGTCCTCGGCCAGGGCCTCGGCCTCCTCGGGCGTTGATTCGCCGTAGATGCCGCGAGCCTCGCTTTCACCGGTGTGGATCTTGCGCGCCTCGTCGGCGAAGGCATCGCCGACATAGTCGCAATTGCGCTCCACCTCGTCGCGCAGGCGCTGCAGCATGGCGCGCACCTGGTCCGGCACTTTCTCGCCGCCGATGGCGACTGGCGGCGCCTCGGCCGAGGCTGGCTTGCGGGTCTTGCGCGGTGGGCGGCCCTTCTTGGGCACGGCGGGCGCCATGAGCGCGCGCTCCACCTTCACCGATCCGCAGGTTGGGCATTCCACCAGCCCGCGCGCGGCCTGAAATTCGAAGCCAGCGCTATCGGCGAACCAGCCGTCGAACTCATGCGCCTGCTCGCATCGCAACTGGTAGTGGATCATCCCCGCGAACCCATTCCCTTCATCCTGCCATTCGGCCAGCTTGGCACTCCCGAGAGGGGAGTGCCAAGCAATCTGTCACGCCGCCAGCAGTGCGTCGAGCTTGCCGGAGCCCTCGAGCGCCATCAGGTCATCGCAGCCACCGATATGGGCGCCATCGACGAAAATTTGCGGCACCGTGGTGCGCCCCGAGCGGCGATTGGAGTCCTCCCGTTCCGCCGAGCCGTTGGGGGCGTCGATCTCGATGAACGCCACGCCCTTGCGGCTCAGCAGCCCCTTGGCCCGCGCGCAGAAGCCGCACCAGTCCTGGGTATAGATTTCGACCTTTGCCATCATCGTCTCCATTGTCTGTCCCCGACTCTTGTGTCGCCGCCGCCCCGGCGCAAGCCCCCCCGGCGCGGTATTGCCTCAATGGCGCCGCGGATCGGTCACCCGCGCGGCGATCAGCACATCGACCGCCGCCGCCCCGCCCGCCAGCAAGGCCTCCGTGCAGGCGCGCGCGGTGGCGCCCGATGTCATCACATCATCCACCAGCAATACCCGCCGCCCCGCGATCGCCTCCCGGCGCGACGGGCGGATGGCGATCGCGTTGTCCATCTCGCTCGCCCGCGTGGTGGCGCTGAGATCGGCGAGCGGGCGGGTACGCCGGGTGCGCAGCAGGGCATCGAGCACCGCCGGCTTGCCCCCGAGCCGGGCCACCGCGCGCGCCAGCAAAGCCGCCTGATTGTAGCGCCGGCGGAAGAGCCGCATGCGGTGCAGCGGCACCGGCACCAGCACGTCCGCCTCGCGCACCAGGCGCACCCCGGCGCGATACATCATCCCGGCCACCCCAGGCGCCAGCTCCAGCCGGTCGCCATATTTCAGGGGCAGCACCAGCCGCCTCGCTTGGGCATCGTAGCGCAACGCCGCCCGCCCGCGCTCCCATGGCGGCGGGCTGGCGCGGCATTCGGCGCAGAGGCCGTCGGTTTGCCCGGGTTCGAACGGCGCACCGCAGCCGACGCAACAAGGATCTGTGATGAATCCGGTGGCGCTGAAGCAGGACGCACATAGCAGCCCGGGCTGCCCGACCAGGGCGTCGCAGGTCAGGCAGGTCGGTGGCAGCAGGAAGTCGAGCGCGAAGCGACCGGCGCGGAGCAGCACCTTGCGCTAGGCGCCGAACCGCACGGTGCCGTCACGGGCGATCTCGTGCACCAGGTCGATCTCCCAGGAGAGATAGGCCTTCATCGCGTCCTCGACGCCAGAATTGCGGTCATAGGGCCGCAAATAGAAATCGACGCAGTCGCCATCGGCGGGCACCGTGCGGTCCTTGGCGAGTTCGCCGCCATCGCGCTTCCAGGCCGCGGTGCCGCCGCGCAGCGCGACCACGCGGGCCGAGGTGAGCGCCTGCGCCTCCTCCACCGCCCATTGCGCCTGCACGCCGTCGGGTGAGGTCAGCACCACCAGCGTCGCTTTCGCCAGCCGGTCCTTCAGCAAAGCGAGGCGGGTGCGGATGCCCCAGATGGCGCCCGCGATATGGCCCTCGCGGAAATCGATGCTACGGGCGAGATCGACGATCACCGCGTCATCGAAGGCGGCGAGCGTGTCGGCGTCGATCATCGGCACGTCAGGCAATTCGGGCGCGGCGGGGCGGGGGAGGGCGGCGGCGGTGAGACCGCCCGTCACCACGAACACCTCGGGATGGCCCATCTGCCGCAGCCAGGCCGCGCTCATCCGTGCCCGCACTCCGTCATCATCCACCAGGGCGATGCGGGCGCCGCGCACGCCAATCCAGGTATCCGTCGCCTGCACCAGCTGCCCACCCGGCGCCGAGACGCTGCCGGCGAGATGGTCGGCTGCGAACTCCGTGGGGTCCCGCACGTCCAGCACGTAAAGGCTCCGGGTCGTATCCGCGGCCAGCGCCGCGAGCCCCGCAGCGTCGATCACCTGCACGCCGGAGCGGCAGGCGAAGGCATCGGCGCGCGACATCGCCTGATCGACGGTCTGCGGCGCGCCGGCGGGGAAGCGGGCGTCGCGGCCGCGATCGCAGACCAGCCCAGCGAGCTCCCAGCCCATGGTGCCGTTGCGCAGCGCCACCACCTTGTTGGGGATCCCGGCTTGCCGCAGGCTCTCGGCGCCGAGGATGGAGCGGGTGCGCCCAGCGCAGTTCACCACCACCAGCGTGTCGGGGTTCGGCACCATGTCACCGATGCGGTAGACCAGCTCGCCGCCGGGCACGCTGACCCCGGTGGGGATCGACATGCGCTGGTATTCCTCCCAGGTGCGGCTATCCAGCACCACCATGTCCCGCCCGGAGTCGATCCAGGATTTCAGCTCCGGCGGGTCGACGCTCTCGGTGCCGAAATGGTGCTCGATCCACTCGCCGAACGCCTTGGACGGCACGTTGACGCCGCTGAACAACACGTAGCCGGCCGCCGCCCAGGCGGGAGTCCCGCCATCGAGCACGTTGACATTGCCGGCCCCAATGCCCTCGAGATAGGCGGCGAGCCGCTCCGCCAGCCCGCGCCCGTCATCGACGCAGACGATGCGGGTGGCGAGGTTGGGCAGCAGCGCATGGGCGCGGGCCTCGGCGCGCGAGAGCGGGCAGGGCACCGCCCAGAACAAATGCGAGGCGCCGAATTCGCCCTCCTCGCGGGCGTCCAGCAACGCAAGCTCGCTGCCATCCTCGATCCAGGCGCGCAGGGTGGGGGCGGTGATGCGGTTCATGGCGGTTCCTCCGAAACTTGGGCGGAGATTACGTCCGGCCCCCCTTTGCAGCAACGCCCGGCGCGGGCACATGGGGGGCATGAGCCAGGCAATGCACGTGTTCGACCGTTCAGCCGTCCGCCGCCACCGCGACCGGGCGGCGACCACAATGGACAGCACCGCCGCGGTATACGCCGACGTCGCCGAACGCCTGCTCGACCGGCTGGACGACACGACCACGCGCTTCACCCGCGCGCTCGATATCGGCGGCCGCGGAATCGTGGCGCCCATGCTGGTGGCGCGCGGCATCTCGGTGGTCTCCTGCGACCTCTCGCCGGCGATGGCGGCGCGATCTGGCGGGCGCGCGGTGGCGGCCGACGAGGAGTTCCTCCCCTTCGCGGCGGGGAGTTTCGACCTCGTGGTGGCCAATCTCGCGCTGCATTGGGTGAATGACCTGCCGGGCGCCCTGATCCAGATCCGCCGCGCTCTGGCGCCCGACGGGCTGTTCCTCGCCAGCATCCCCGCGCTCGGCACACTCGCCGAGCTGCGCGCTGCGCTCACCGAGGCGGAGGCGGCACTCTCCGGCGGTGCTGCGCCACGCGTCTCGCCCTTCCCCGATCTGCGCGACTGCGCCGGCTTGCTGCAACGCGCCGGCTTCGCCCTTCCGGTGGCCGATTCCGAGGACATCACCCTGGCCTACGCCTCGCCCTTCGCCCTGCTGCAGGACCTCCGCTCCGCCGGCGAGAGCAACTCAGTGGCACTGCGCACCCGCCGCCCGCCACCGCGCGACCTGTTCCCCGCCGCGCTGGCCGGGTTGCCGTCGCGCGACGGCCGCCATCCCGCCACCCTCAGGCTGGCCATGCTGACCGGCTGGGCACCGGCCCCGACACAGCCCATGCCTGCCAAACGCGGCTCAGGCACCATCAGCTTGGCCGATGTCCTGGGCGATGAATAGCAGGAAGGAAGCGGTTCTTTTTTGAAAAAAAGAACCAAAAAACTTCTATCTGTTTACCGCGGGACCTCCCCGGGCGACCGTGAAGCAAACGGATTGAAAGTTTTTGCTTCTTTTTTCAAAAAGAAGTGCTTCCTTGCTTCCTCGGAACCGGGGCTCACGCGCGCCAAGGTTTGCTATAAAACAACGCCAACGCGAACCGCCGGAGGAAGGCGCATGTACTCCCAGGGCCTCAACCAAGCCGAAACCGACGATACGGCCGATGCCGCCCGCGCCGCGCGCTTCCAGGCGCGCATCGATGCCGAGGAGAAGATCGAGCCCAATGACTGGATGCCCGAGGCCTATCGCCGCACGCTGATCCGGCAAATCAGCCAGCACGCCCATTCCGAGATCGTCGGCATGCTGCCGGAGGGCAATTGGATCACCCGCGCCCCCTCGCTGCGGCGCAAGGCCGCGCTGCTGGCCAAGGTGCAGGACGAGGGCGGGCACGGGCTTTACCTCTACGCCGCCGCCGAGACGCTGGGCGCCACGCGGGAGGAGCTGGTGGACCAGTTGCTGGCCGGCCGTGCCAAGTATTCCTCCATCTTCAACTACCCGACGCTGACCTGGGCCGATATCGGCGCCATTGGCTGGCTGGTCGATGGCGCGGCGATCATGAACCAGATCCCGCTCTGCCGCTGCTCCTTCGGCCCCTATGCGCGGGCGATGATCCGCGTCTGCAAGGAGGAGAGCTTCCACCAGCGCCAGGGCTACGAGATCATGCTCACCCTCTGCCGCGGCACGCCCGAGCAGAAGGCGATGGCGCAGGACGCGCTCGACCGCTGGTGGTGGCCCTGCCTGATGATGTTCGGCCCGCCCGATACCGAGAGCCAGCATTCCGACACCTCGATGAAATGGAAAATCAAGCGCTTCACCAATGACGGGCTGCGGCAGAAATTCATCGACGCCACGGTGCCGCAGGGCCATTTCCTCGGCCTCACCTTCCCAGACCCCGAGCTGCGCCGCGATGAAGCCACCGGCCACTGGTCGCATGGCCCGATCGACTGGGAGGAGTTCAAGCGGGTGGTCGCCGGCGGTGGATTCTGCGCGGCGGACCGGCTGGCCGCGCGGCGCAAGGCGCATGAGGAAGGGGCCTGGGTGCGCGAAGCCGCCGCCGCCCATGCGGCCAAACGCGCGGCCAAACTGGCAGCCAGCAAGGAGGCGGCATGAGCACGCCCGCAACCCCGATCTGGGAAGTTTTCATCCGCAGCCGTAGCGGCCTGGCGCATCGCCATGTCGGCTCCGTCCATGCCGCCGATGCGACGCTGGCGCTGCAGGCGGCGCGCGACGTCTACACACGCCGCGGTGAGGGGTTGTCGATCTGGGTGGTGCCGTCCAACGCCATCATCGCGTCCGACCCCGCGGATAAGGAGATGATGTTCGAGCCCACCGCCTCGAAGATCTACCGTCACCCGACCTTCTATGACATCCCCGACGACGTGGGCCACATGTGATGGCCACCACCTCCGTCGCGGTCCCCGACACACCGCTGATCCGCCTAGCGCTGGCCCGCGCCGATGACGCGCTGGTGCTCGGCCACCGCCTCTCCGAATGGACCGGCCATGCGCCGACCCTGGAGGAAGACCTCGCCCTCGCCAATATCGCGCTCGATCTGATCGGCCAGGCGCGCAGCCTCTACGCGCTGGCCGGTGAGGAGTGCGGGCTGGACGAGGATGCCCTGGCCTATCGGCGCGACGAGCGGGGCTACCGCAACCTGCTGCTGGTCGAGCAGCCCAATGGCAACTTCGCCCGCACCATCGTGCGCCAGTTCCTCTACACGGCTTTCGTTGATGCCTGGTGGCAGGCGATGAGCGGCTCCAGCGAACCGCGCCTCGCCGCCATCGCCGCCAAGGCCGAGAAGGAGACCGCCTACCACCTGCGCCACAGCGCGGAATGGCTGATCCGCCTTGGAGACGGCACGGAGGAAAGCCATCGCCGCGCCCAAGCGGCGCTCGACGCCCTGTTCCCCTTCGCCGCCGAGATGTTCGAGCCGGTCACCGCGGCCGCGTTCGACGTGGCGCCGGCCAGCCTGCGCGAAGGGTGGGACCGCCAAGTGGACGCGGTGCTCGCCACCGCCGGCCTCACCCGCCCTGCGGCGCCATGGAGCCATAGCGGAGGGCGGGCGGGGCGGCACACCGAGCACCTCGGACATCTGCTCTCGGAGATGCAGTATCTCCAGCGCGTCCACCCCGGCGCCACCTGGTGAGTGACCTGCGTGCGCGTGCCTGGGCCGCGGCCGCCACCGTGTGTGATCCGGAAATCCCCGTGCTGACCGTCGAGGATCTCGGCGTGCTGCGCGAGGTGCGCGTGGCGGGTGACGCCGTCGAGGTGGTGATCACCCCCACCTATTCCGGCTGCCCGGCGATGAACATGATCGCACTCGAAATCGAAACCGCCCTCGCCGCAGCCGGCATAGAGGGCCGCGTCACCACCACCCTCGCCCCTGCCTGGACCACGGATTGGATGACCGCTTCGGGCCGCGCCAAACTACTGGACTACGGCATCGCCCCACCGCCGCCGGCGTCCTCACGCCGCGCCTTGTTCGGCGAAACCCACGTCGCCTGCCCGCGCTGCGCCTCCGCCGATACCGAGCAGATCGCCGAATTCGGCTCCACCTCCTGCAAGGCGCTGTGGCGCTGCCGCGCCTGCCGCGAACCCTTCGACCTCTTCAAGTGTCATTGATCCAAATGTCATCGAGCATGTTCCACACCCTGACCATCGCCGACCTCCGGCGCGAAACTGCGGATTGCGTCTCCCTCGCCTTCGCCGTGCCTGAGCACCTGCGCGCAGCCTTCGCCTTCACGCCGGGCCAGTACCTCACGCTGCGCGCCATGATCGACGGCGAGGACGTCCGCCGCAGCTACTCGATTTGCAGCGCGCCCGATGACGGCGCCCTGCGGGTGGCGATCAAGCACGTGCCCGGCGGCGCCTTCTCCCATTTCGCCAACACGAGCCTTTCCAGGGGAGACACGCTGGAGGTGATGCCGCCGGAGGGACGCTTCGGCGCCCCGCCCGCCGCCGGCACCACGCTCGCCATCGCCGCCGGCTCCGGCATCACGCCGATCCTCTCCATCCTCAAGGCGACGCTGGCAGCGAGCCCCGCGGCGCAATGCGTGCTGATCTACGGCAGCCGCACGGTCGCCGACATCATCTTCCGCACCGAACTGGAAGACCTCAAGGACCGCCACCTCGGCCGCCTCGCCATCATCCACATCCTCTCCCGCGAAGAGCAGGACGTGGCGGTGCTGAACGGGCGCATCGACCCCGGCAAGCTACACGCCCTGCTACCATCCCTGGTCGCGCCGGCCGAGGTCGATCACGCCTATCTCTGCGGCCCCGGCGGCATGATCGACACCGCCAGCGAAACCCTCGTCGCGCTGGGCGTCGATCCCGCGCGCATCCGCGCCGAGCGCTTCACCCCTTCAGCCCCCGCCCACACCCGCCCCGCCACCCCAGCGGCGGCTGTCCCCTTCGCCACCGCGACCATCATCCATGACGGCAAAACCAACGACATCCCCGTCGCCGAAGGCGAACCCATCCTGGAAGCCGCCATCCGCGCCGGGCTCGATCTCCCCTGGTCCTGCCGTGCCGGCATGTGCAACACCTGCCGCGCCAAACTCACCGACGGGGCAGCCGAGATGGAGCAGAATTTCTCGCTAGAAACATGGGAAACCGAGTCAGGCTACGTGCTGACCTGCCAGGCCCACCCAACCACCCCGCACGTGACGGTCGACTACGACCACGTCTAGCACTACGCTCGCCGACACATCCCGACATGCTGACACTCACGCTCATAGCGGCCTGGGCCATGTTCATCCTCGGCTGGGGCACCCTCCTCGCCGCGGCCTTCCGCGTGAGGATCGCCAGGCGCTACCGCTACGCCCGCTACGCCATGGCCGCTCTCGGGCTCGGCTACCTCTGGTGGATCGGCCAACTGCCCGACCCCACCATGTTCGCCTTCATCGTTGCAACCGTCGGGCTGATCATCGCTCTCTGGGTGATCCTGTTTCGGCGATAGACCGGTGAATAGGAGAAAAAGGAAGCAAGCGGATTATTTGAAAAAAAGAACCAAAAAACTTTTATCCGCTATGCTCCGGGCACGCCGATGAGAGCACAAAGCAAACGGATAGAACGCTTTTGCTTCTATTTCCAAAAAGAAGCGCTTGCTTCCTTCCTCTGACCAAACCCCAACCTTGCTACAGGAAATTCGCCGCCGTCAGCCCGGTGAACCCCTGGAAGGCGATATGGGTGCCATCGCTCAGCACCAGGTTTTCCGTGCCCAGGCTGGTGCTGGCGCCGGCCAGCGCCGCGGCGGCTTCGCCAGCCGGGAAGCCAACGAGCGAGAGATAGTCGGTGCCGGGGGCATAGTGTTGGATGACGACGCTCGGATGGTTGCCGTTGGCGAAGGCGAAGAGGTCAACCCCGGTGCCGGCGGAGACGATCGTCGCGGCGCCGGTGCTGGTCAGCACGCTGGTGCTGAAGTTGCCGGTGAATATCAGGTCCGGACCCGTGCCGGCATAGAGCTTTTCGGTACCGCTGGCGCCGGCGGCCGAAATGGTCTCCGCGCCGGTGCCGCCGACGATGACATCGCCGACGCTGGTGCCGGTGTGCAAAACGTCGCCGCCGCCGCCGCCGTAGATGATTGCCTGGCCGGCGCCGCCTGTGATGCTGTTATGCCCGGCCGGGCCGCCGACGAACATCCCCGTACCGGACCCGCCGGTGATGGTGATGGCCCCGTTGACCCCGAATCCGACCACCGTATCGGCGCCCCCATCGCCGATGAACGTCATCGGATTATACGCCAGCGCGATGACGGAGCCCGTGCCGCCATGCAGGGTCGCGGTTCCGGTTGTGCTGCCGAGGATCGTGGACACGCCCGAGCCACCGAAGAAATCAAGCGCGCCGGACCCGGCGAAGACGAAGGAATTGCCCGCGCTGGCATTGATGGTGGCTGCGCCCGTGCGCGCGATGATGGTGTCCGCGCCCGTCGAGTTCACCACATCTTGGTTGCTGCCGAGCCAGATCTGGGTATTGCCGGTGCTGTTGATCACGTCGCCGCCGGTGGTGCCGACCACGGTTGCGTTGCCCGTGCCGCCGACATAGAGCGATGTGCCGCTGCCGAAATACACGACCGGCGCATTGGTGCCGGCGGTGATCGTGGCGGCTCCGCTGCCGCCTGCGATGAGGTCTGCGCCTGTGCTGATGACCTGATTGGCGCCGCTCCCGAGGAGGATCTGGTTGTTGCCCGCCCCGGCCGCGATCAGGTTGTCGCCTGTGAGGGCGATGATGGTGTCATTGCCGGCGCCACCTCGGAAGATCCCTCCGCCGGTTCCGCCAGTGATCAGCACCGAGTTGGCTGCTGCGAGACCCGAGACGTCAATCACATTTCCCATCAAGCCGCTCTGGACGTAGATCGACGCGGCAGGGAGGCGCGCGAAGTTGGCGTTGGTCAGTGTCAGAGTATTGGAGCCAGTATCGGACAGCTGGTAAATGTCGAACCCGCTCACCCCGACAGCGTTGATAATTCCGGCGGTCGATAAGACCAGACGGTTGCCGGTGCCGTTCAAGCTGGTCAGACCGCCCTGTATGATATCCGCGCTGACTGCAACCGCGGCGGCGGTGACTGTATTGCCGCCAGATCCGGTGTGGATGACGGCACCGCTGCCAAGTCCGAGCGCGATCACGTTGGTGCCGGTTCCCACGGTAATCTGATTGGCGATCCCGTTGCCGACGACGACATTGCTGTTGCCGTTCCCCGTGGTCACCCGGTCAAACCCGTCTCCAAGCGTGACGGTGTCGTTGCCATTGCCAGCGGTGACGGTGTTGAGGCCATTGCCGGCGACCATCACATCCGCCCCGTTCCCGACGGTGATGGTGTTGTTGCCGCCGCCGAGGCCGACGGTCACAGTGCCGGCGCCCGTGGTCGTGATGGTGTTGTTGCCCGCTCCGGCATTGATCTGCTCATTGCCAGTGCCGAGGCTGATGGTGTTGTTGCCGTTGCCGAGCACAAGGCTGTTATTGCCATTGCCAATCGTCAGCGTGTTGTTGCCGTCTCCCCCGGTGAGGACGTAGTCGAGATCAACAAGTACGAGTGTGTTGTTGATGGTACCAAGGTCGATCGTCGTTGGCATGCCAGCCTCCATTTTGTACGGATTGTTGCTCGCGTTCGGCGAGTGAATCTGTATTTCAGGTAGATGGAAGGTGGCCGGCGATGTTTGCAGCGCCGGAATCTACTCAAGCCGCTGTGCGTCGCGGTATCGGGCTTGCCCGCGCTCCCGCCGCGCGCCACCCTGCATCCGGCTCTCCAGAGGTTCCGACATGACCAGGCACGGCTTCATCCGCGAACACCAGACCGGGCGTGGTGCGCCACATTCCGTTCGCGTCGCACCTATCGGCCGCGCGGCCTAGACGATGGACACCACAACCCCGCTCAAGGGCCTGCGCGTCGTCGAATTCGTCCACATGGTGATGGGGCCGACCTGCGGCATGGTGCTGGCCGATCTCGGCGCCGAGGTGATCAAGGTGGAGCCGACGCCCGATGGCGACAACACGCGCCGCCTCGGCGGCAGCGGCTCCGGTTTCTTCGCCTTCGGCAACCGCAACAAGCAGTCCCTCGCCGTCGATCTTAAGTCCCCGGACGGCATGGCCCTGGTCCACCGCCTGCTCGCAACCGCCGATATCGTGGTGGAGAACTTCCGCCCGGGCGCGATGGACAAGCTCGGCCTCGGCTACGACGCGCTCGCCGCCGGCAATCCCGGCCTCATCTACTGCTCCTGCAAGGGCTTCCTCCCCGGCCCCTACGAGCATCGCGTGGCGCTCGACGAGGTGGTGCAGATGATGGGCGGCCTCGCCTACATGACCGGCGACCCCGGCCGCCCGCTCCGCGTCGGCTCCTCCGTCAACGACATCATGGGCGGCATGTTCGGCGTCATCGGCATTCTCTCCGCCCTCCACGAACGCCACGCCACCGGCAAAGGCCGCTACGTGCAGGCCGGCCTGTTCGAGAACAACGTGCTGCTGGTCTCCCAGCACATGGCGCAATACGCCGTCTCCGGCCGCGAGGCCCCGCCGATGACCCAGCGCCTGCCGGCCTGGCCGATCTACGACATTTTCAAAACCTCCGACGGCCAGGTCTTCGTCGGTGTGGTCACCGACACGCAGTGGCATATCTTCTGCGAAGCCTTCGGCCTGCCCGAACTCGCCAATGACCCCGCACTGGCCAACCGCCTGCAACGCGTGGAAGCGCGGCCGCGCACCATCCCGCTGGCCGCCGCGGTGTTCGCTGAGCTGACCAAGGCGGAGCTGATGGACAAGTGCGAGGCGCTCGGCCTGCCCTACGCGCCGATCGTCCGCCCCGTCGAACTGTTCGACGACCCGCACCTCAACGCCTCGGGTGGCCTGGTGCCGATGGTGCTGGCCGACGGCACCGCGCTGAAACTCCCCGCCTTGCCGCTCGCCTTCGACGGCGCCCGCCCCGGCCTCCGGCACAACCCGCCCGCGGTCGGCGCCGACGGCGCGGCCATCGCGGCGGCGCTCGGCTACACCGACGCCGAAATCGAGCATCTCCGCGGCCTCGGCGTCCTGGTCGGCGCATGAGCGAACGCTTCTCCGTCGCCTACCTGGTGCTGAGCGGCACCACCACCGCCTCCCATGGCCCAGACCTGCTCCGCGGCCTCGTCGGCCTCGGCTTCACCACGGTGATCGCCCTGCCAACCCCCAACGCCGCGCGCGTGCTCGCCCCCCGCGCCCTGGCCGACGTGCCCGGCGCCCAGGTGGTGGAATCCTACTTCGACCTCGCCATCCGCCCCCGCCCGCCCCGCGGCGTGGTCCTGTTCGCCCCGTGCAGCTTCAACTCGCTCAACAAACTGGCGCACGGCATCGCCGACAGCCTCGCCCTGTCGGTGGTCGCCGAGGCCATCGGCCGCGCCACGCCGGTGATCGTCGCCCCGTCACTCAACCAGCCATTGCTCGATCACCCCGTCGCCCGCGCCTCACTCGCCACCCTGCCGGCATGGGGCGTGCAACTCGTCGGGCCGGTCGATACCGGCACCGGGCCGCGTCTGGCGCCTGTTGACGATCTGTTGGCGGCGGTGCGGGCGTTTGGGCCAAGGTAGGAAGCAAGCGCTTCTTTTTTGAAAAAAAGAAGCAAAAAACTTTTATCCTTTTGGTCGGTGCCGCCCCCACCTATCCGCGGGGAGTACGCCAACGGCATGGATGGAACAGAAAGTTTTTTTGGTTCTTTTTGTTCACAAAAAGAACACCCTCACTGCACTTCCCCATCCCCCTTCAAAGGATCAATCTGCCCAGTCAGCTTATTCCCCTTCAGGATCGCATCCGTCGCCGTCAGGTTGTTGACGAAGAACGTGCGATAGCGCCCGGTATTGGTGAACTTGTTGTTGGTGATGGTGATTTCCCGCGTCGGCTGGCTGACGCCCTCGGCGCCGATGGAGATCGCGGTGGAGCGGTTATCCGCCTTGGGCCCCTTCTCCAGCGTGCTGTCACGCAGCACGAAGGAGCCGCCATTGGGCAGCTCGATCAGGTAGCTCGCGGTCCCGTTCGGCCCGTCGGAAATCGTGCAGCCGATGATTTCCGTGCGCGCCGCGCGGGATTTGATGTGATGGCCCTGGCGGGTTTCGCTGAAGCGGGAATTTTCAATCCGCAGCAGCTTCGACATGCCGATATAGATGCCGTGGGCGCAGGCGGGGTCGCAGATGCCGTTGCGGACGAAGTCGCTGTCCCGAATGATCGTGGTCCCGTCATGGCGCTCACCGGCGAGAATGCCATTCTGGTTGTTGATGAACTTCACCTTCTCGACGATGAGGTTCGCCCCCTCGGCGCGAATGCCGGCACCGTTCTTGTCCGGCACGCGGGCGCGGGTGAGCGTCATGTTGCGCACGGTGATATTGTCGCCCACCGTCACCAGCAGTGCCTTGCCGCCGCACATCTTGTCGGTGAGGATCGTCGAGCCGTCGGCCCCGGCACCCTCGATGGTGAGGTTGTTCGCCTCGACGATGGCGCAGTCGAAATACTCACCGGCGTCGATCATCACGGTATCGCCGTCATCGGCCACCTTGATGGCGTCCGACGGCTGCTTGAACTCCTTGTCCGGCCCGACCTGGAGCGTCTTGGCCGAAGCCAGGCAGGGCGTCATGGCCAGGGCGAAAGCGAGCACGATGCGCGAAAGTGACATTGCGATTCCTCGACAGCACGGATTTCCCGGCGTTTCTAGCACCGGTCATGGCGAATTGGCACCATCTCTTGACATCGGCAGCGGCGCGGGAGCGGAGCGGCTGCGCGCCTCGATGGCACGGCGCTTTTCTACGGGAAAGGATATTACGCCGCCACGGTAAAAATGAATAGGATATTACGCCGAAAAAGGGCATAATAGCCTTGTCTTCGGTCGATGTTCCCGTTATAGTCCATTCTCAGTCAGGAGCACCACACCCCGCGATGCACGCCTCCGCCACCCCGGCCCCGAACGCCGCAGCCGCCTTCGCGCAAGCGATCGCGGAGATTCTGCTCGCGTTGCTCGCGGCGTGGCTGGGGGATGTCTCCGACCTGTCGCCCCGCCATCCCCGTCGGCGGATGCATGCCCGTGCGCTGGCGGAGATCGAGTCCCTGCGCGCCGATCTTGTCGCCGCGCTGACCCCGAAAGCCGGAGCCGCGTCCAACCCGCCCCGCCGCGCCAGCGCCCCGGCGCGCAAACCCTGCGCCGCGCCCGCCATCACAGTCCCAACGCCCGGCGCCCGCCGCAAGACCGCCCCCCCAAAACCCCGCACGACCCGTCACGCCACCGCGCCCCCAAATCGAAAGAGCCCGCTCAGCCCCGCCCCCGTCCCCG